>NZ_JBEPFC010000168.1:0-15460 GCF_040301705.1 Streptomyces sp. NPDC000151
CCCGGCGGCCGCCGCGCGGCCCGCCGCCGTCGACGCCGGAGCCGCCCACCGGCGCCTGCTGCGGGACACGGAGCTGGCCGAGGCCGGACGGCTGCCCTGGCAGGACACCGTCGCCGAAGTGATCGACGCGCTCAACGCCGTACTGTCCGAACAGCCCGCCGCGGTACGACAACGCGTGCTGGCCGCTCACCGCCGTACGGTCACGCGCTTCATCTCCGCCATACCGGTCACGAACGCCCGGCTGCTGCTGCGCCACCTGGACGAGGGTCTCCTGGCCGTCGCCGACGAGCAGCCGTACCGGGCCGTCCCCGACCCGGCGGGCGACGGCTGGACCGTCACCTGGCCCGACGGTCGCCAGGAACGCTACGACTGGATCGTCTGCGCCACGGGATTCCGGCCGCCCGCCCTGACAGTGGGCCCCGACGCGAGCCTGCACATCGGAGCGCCCGCCGAAGCCCCCGGCCACCGGGCCGTCGAGGTGGGGCCCGACCTGCGCATCTCCCGCGGCCTTGGGGCACGGACCGGGGCGCCCGAGAGGATCTGGGCCCTCGGCGCGACGGCCGGCGCCCGTTTCCCGATCGTCAACTACCTGCGGGCAGCCGCCCAGCACGCCGGCCTCGTCGTCTCGGCCCTGGCCGGTGAACCCCTTCCCTCCGACGGTGTCCGAGCGGGCGCCGCCCCCACCCTCGTACCGGCGACCTCCGCCGCGCGAAAGGACGCACTGTGATTGCCCTGGTGAACCCCGTCTCCACCGGCGCCGAACTGGCCGCCGCCTTCGAGGAGGAGGGAGGCAGCTGCGTCCACGTCTACAGCGCCGGCCAGCGCGCCGCCCACGAGGCCGACCCGCACCCCTTCCGGCTCCTGATCGACGGGCCGGCCGCCGTGGCACCGGCGGCGGAGCAGCTGTCCCGGCTGGGCGTCGACACCGTCATGGCGGCCAGCGAGTACGGGGTCACTCTCGCCGACGAGCTCGCCGAACTGCTCGGGACGCCGCATCACGACCCCGCGCGGCGCGCCGCCAGGCGGGACAAGTACCTCATGATCCAGGCCCTGAAGGCGGCCGGCCTGCCGCACGCCCGCACCGTGACCGTCACATCGGAGCCCGAACTCGACAAGATCCTCGACGACTGGGACGACTACCCCCTGGTCGTCAAGCCGCTCGACAGCGCGGGCAGCGACGGCTGCACCCTCTGCCCCGACCGGGACACAGCGCGCGCGGCCTTCCGCCAGGTCACGGGCGCGACCAACCTCATGGGCAGCACCAACAACGAGGTCGTCGTCCAGCAGTGCCTCAACGGCGTCCAGTACATCGTCAACACCGTCAGCATGGGTGGCCGGCACCTGCTGACCGAGCTCTACGCCGAGCGCATCGACCGCGTCGACAACGCACCGATGCTGCGCCACATCATCTCGCGCGGCTCCCTGTCCGGCCCGGAACAGGAACTCGTGGACTATGTGCTCAGCTGCCTCGACGCGCTGGGAATCCGCGAGGGCGCCGCCCACACCGAAGTCATGCTGACGCCGGAAGGCCCCCGCCTGGTCGAGGTCAACTCACGGGTCATGGGTCCGTCGCTCGCACCGGACCCCTACCACGCCGCGTTCGGCTACAGCCACCAGCACCTCACCGCGGAACGCGTGCTGCGCCCCGACGAGTTCCAGCGGCGCTTCGACCTGCCGTACGCCCCGGCCCGTACGGTGGCCAAGGTACTGCTGCGGCCGCACGCCGACGGCGTACTGGAGGCGCTCGACGGGCTGCGCGTGCTGCGCCGCATGCCCGGCTTCCACAGCATCGCCCGGCTGCCGGTGGTCGGCGAGCCCGTGCGCGACCGCTATCTGACGACCGGCGCCTGCGGCATCGCCTACCTCGTCCACGAGGACGCGCAGCTGCTCGAAAGCGTGCTGGAGACGCTGCACGAGATCGAGGACAGCGGCGACTTCTTCCGCCTGCGTCCCGCAGGGGACTGAGATGTCCGCGCTGCTGATCCTGCTGTCCGTACTGCTGCAGGCCGGCTGCTTCGGCTATCTGTCGGGACGGCTCACGCCGAGCGGCAGCCTGCTGCTGTCCGGAGTCGGTTTCGCCATGGCGGCGGCCTTCTTCTCCTGCCTGCTGCTGATCCGGCGGTGGCGCGGTGCGGCCTCCCGGACCGCACCGCGACCGGAACGCCGCCGGGTACGGCAGCTCCTGCTGGTGGTCAATCTCCTCACGGCCGTCACCTTCCTGAGTTTCTACGTCGCCCTCGCGTGGATTCCGGCGACGCTCGCCAGCGGCATCGAGACGGCCCTCGGCCCGCTGGCGCTGGCCGGGCTGCAGTTGCTCCCCGGCGGCTTCGGGGCACGGCCCACCCGCCGTACGTGGCTGCACGCCGCCGGGCTCGCCCTCGTGGGCGGCGCGCTCGCCTGGCGGCTGACGGATCTGGACCATGTGCACTGGCCTGTCCTGGCGGGCGTCGTGCTCGCAGTCGTCGCCGGGGCCGGAGCCTCGGGGCTGGCGCTGGCGTCGAAAGCGCTCGGCCGTCTCGGCGTGGACCCCGTCACCGTCACCGCACACCGCTTCCACCTGACCTACCTGGGTGCGGGAGCGCTGTACCTCCTCCAGGCGGCGACCCCGGAGGAGAGCGGTGTCCCGGTCGGTCTGCTGCCCCTGATCGGGGCCACCGCGGTGACGGCACCGCTGTTCGTGCTCCAAGTGGGCCTGCAGCGCGCCGATCCGAGGGTCGCCATGACGATCCTGACGACGCTGCCCGGAGTCACCTACCTCTCGGAGGCGGCGTGGGGCGGGCCGCTCGACCTCGTAGGCCTCGGACTCACCGTGCTCCTGGCCGTACTGGCAGCGGTCTCGGCGGTGCCGGTGCGGCGCGCGCCGGCGGAACGGAGGCACGTGCGGGGGAGCCGGCCGGCTGACCGTGCCGGCTCCGCGCCGTGAGAGCGAGGAGCCGGTCGACGGCCACGGCTCAAGCGGGAGGCTCCCCGATGAACCCCGCGACGAGTTCGCGGACGTACGCCTCGTCCGTACCGGGAATCGAGAAGACCACCCGAAAGTAGAGCGGCGCGATGATTCGGTCCAGCACCTGCTCCAAGGACGGGGGCGGGGGTACGTCGCCACGCTCCCGCGCCGTGTCGAGAACGGGGCGGAAGCGCTCGCTGACCCTGTCCAGGCACTCGCGCAGTCCCTCGTGCCGCTCGTCGACGTCGGGCGCAACCTCGGCGCGGAAGAACGCGATGCCACCGGGCCGGGAGAGCTCCGCCAGCGTCCAGATCGCCTGGTTCTCCAGGTCGGTGCGCAGGTCGCCGACGAGCGGGGGCGCGCCGACGTCGCCGCGGTACTTGGCGACGTCGGCCAGGAGCGCGGCGAGCGAACCCCAGCGCCGGTAGAGGGTGCTGGAGTTGACCCCCGCGCGCTCGGCCACGGCGGGGAGGGTCACCTGGTCGGCGCCGCGCTCGCTCACCAGCGCGACCGCGGCGCTGTGCACGGCGGCACGGACGCGGGCGCTGCGGCCGCCGGGTCGCTTCGTCGATGCGTCAGCGTTCACCCCTCCATCCTAAAGCAAAGAGTTGCGCCTTAGTGGGCAGGGCGCTTACGGTCACACTAAAGCGGAGGTCACTGCTTTAGAGCTCTGAAGGGAATGTCATGTCCACCAACGAAGCCACCCTCGCCCTCGGGCGCAGCTTCCACCAAGCCCTCGTCTCGGGCGACTGGGACGGCATCCGGGCCCTGTTGCACGACGACGCCACTTGGACCCTGCCCGGCGACAACACCATCTCCGGCACAGCCGATGGCGCCGACGCGGTGGTGGAGCGTGCTCGGCGGATCGCCTCGTACGGCCTCGACTTCGAGCTGCTGCACCTTCTGGTCAGCAGGGAGAACATGGCGCTCTCCCTGCACAACACCGCGCGCCGGGAGGACGCCGTGCTGGACGAATACCTGGCCACGGTCTGCCGGCTCCGCGACGGAAAGATCGCGAGTATCGAGACGTATCTCTCCGACGTGCCCGGGATGAACGCCTTCTTCGTCTGACGACTCCCAGCACTTAAAACTCGAGCTCAGGCCGTGACGAGATCGTCCGGCGCGGAGCGGGCCAGGTCGGCGAGTGTGGCCAGTGCCTGGGACAGCACCTCGGGCCGTGGCGAGGCGAGGCCGAGCCGGACCGCGTTGGGGGAGTGGTTGCCGCCGACGGCGAACGCGGCGGCCGGCGCCACGCCGATGCCATGGCGCGCGGCGGCGGCGACGAAGGTGTCGGCGCGCCACGGCCGGGGCAGCTCCCACCAGCAGTGGTACGAGCGCGGGTCGCTGCGGACCGTGAAGCCGTCCAGGTGCCCGGCCGCGATCTCCTGGCGTACGGCGGCTTCCCGCTGCTTGGCCCGTACGAGCGTCTGCACGGTGCCGTCCCGCTGCCAGCGGGCGGCCGCCTCCAGGGCGAAGCGCGCGGGGGCCCAGCCCCCAGAGCGCAGCGCGGTGGCGATGGCGCCGGCCAGGGAGCCGGGGGCCGTCACGAACCCCAGGGTCAGGCCGGGGGCGATGCGCTTGGACAGGCTGTCGACGAGAACGGTGCGCTCGGGGGCGAAGGCGGCGAGCGGCGGGAGCTCGTCACGGAGGAAGGCCCAGATGCTGTCCTCGACCGCGGTGATCCCCAACCGCCGTAGTACGTCGGCCAGTTGCTCCACCCGCTCGCTGGGCATGGTGAGCGACAGCGGATTGTGCAGCGTCGGCTGTACGTAGACGGCGTGCAGCGGGCCCGCGCGGTGGGCCTCCGCCACGGCTTCCGGGACCAGCCCGTGCTCGTCCATGGCCAGCGGGACCAGGGTGATGTCGAGGCGCGTGGCGATGGCCTTGATCACCGGGTACGTCAGCTGCTCGACGCCGAGCCGGGCGCCCGGCGGCACCAGGGCGGTGAGGACGGCCGAGATGGCCTGCCGCCCGTTTCCCGCGAACAGTACGTGCGCCGGGTCGGGGCGCCAGCCCCCGCGGGCGAGCAGCTCGGCGGCGGACTCCCGTACGGCCGGAACGCCCGCGGCGCCGATCGGTCGCAACGCGTGCTCCAGGACGTCGTGCCGCAGCATCCCGCCGAGGCCCTCGGCCAGCAGCGCGGCCTGCTCGGGCACCACCGGGTAGTTGAGCTCCAGGTCGACCCGGCTCAGCGCGGGTTCGGTGAGCGCCGGGGCGGCGGGGCGGGGGGCCGCGCGGACGAACGTGCCGCGGCCCACTTCGCCCACCGTGAGGCCGCGGCGGGCCAGTTCCTGATAGACGCGCGCCGCGGTGGAGTTGGCGATGCCGTACTGCTGCGCGAACCGGCGCTGCGGGGGCAGCCGGTCGCCCGGCCGGAGGGCGCCCGACGCGATCTCCCCGGCCACGGCGTCGGCGACGCTCTGGTAGTCCTGCACGGCTCTCCCCTTGCTCGCTCCCGCCCTTCCTCTGGCCGCGCCACCCAACCACGGAATTGCACCGAGTGCAATAGGGGATATTGCATCGAGGATTGGCGAGCAATACGCTCAGGGCATTGCGCTGGCATGGCGCTGACAATTGAGCGCACAATGAGGGGTTTTCATGGTGGAAATGAGCGGGATCCTCGGGGTCGTCGCGGTGTCCCTCGGAATGGTGCTCACGCCGGGCCCGAACATGGTCTATCTCGTGTCCCGCAGCATCACGCAGGGCCGGCGGGCCGGCATCGTCTCGCTCGGCGGGGTCGCCCTGGGATTCATGATCTATCTGCTGGCCGCGAACCTGGGCCTGTCGGTCCTCTTCATCGCCGTACCCGAGCTGTACTTCGCCGTGAAGCTGGCCGGCGCCGCCTATCTCGCCTACCTCGCGTGGAACGCCCTGAGGCCGGGCGGCCTCTCGGCCTTCGACCCGCAGGACGTCCCGCACGACTCGCCGCGCAAGCTGTTCATGATGGGCCTGATGACGAACCTGCTCAACCCGAAGATCGCCATCATGTACCTGTCCCTCATCCCTCAGTTCATCGACCTGAAGGGCGGCCATGTGCTGTTCCAGGGCCTGCTGCTCGGCTCGGTCCAGATCGTGGTCAGCGTCGCCGTCAACCTGGCCATCGTGCTCGCGGCCGGCGCCATCGCCGCGTTCCTCGCGCGCCGCGCCTCCTGGCTCAAGGCGCAGCGCTACATGATGGGGACGGTGCTCGGCGCGCTCGCCGTGTCACTGGCGATCGACACCTCGGCGCCGACAGCGACCAACTGACCTTGCCGGATGGGTGCCTACGGCAGCCGCTCCAGCAGCCACGTGCACAGTTCTTCGGTGATCTCCGTGTGTCCGGTGGTCGTGGGCGAGCAGAAGTACTCGTCCAGCTCGCTCTCGTCCGGACCCATGCTGCTGATGTCCGCGTAGAGGTCCTTCTGGGCGTCGATGTCGCGGACCGCGACCGCGCTGACCGAGGGGACGAAGCAGAGGTGCTCGTGGCGGAGGTCCACCTCGGCGCCGAACTTCTTCAGCATGTCGGCCAGGATCTTGTACGAGTTCAGGGTGCCGCCGGGGGCGCCGTCGAGCTCGGGGAAGCCATCGGTGGTGATGGTCTTCTCGGCCTGCGGGAACTTGCGGTACAGCTGGGCGGCGGTGACCTTGCTGCCCTGGGCCTGGGTGTGGAAGGTCGTGCCGGGGTAGATGCGGTCGACCTTCAGCGCGACCTCACCGGGCGGGACGTCGGGCAGCCCGATGCCGTCGCCGCGGCCGTTGGCCACGGCGATGAGGCGGGGACGCCGCGGCCAGTCGCCGAGCCTCCGCAAGTCCGCCAGGAACTGCTCGCGCAGGGGGTCCACCCGGATCTCACCGGTCTTGCTGTCGTAGTGGCGCCAGAGCATCTGCCGGGCGGCGGGGCTGTTCATCTGCCGCGCGAAGTCGTTGGCCAGCGGGATGAAGTGGGAGAACGCCTGGAGGCCGACGGGGATGACGCCGCCGCGGTGCGGGGTGTCGTAGGAGAAGTAGAGCGCGGTCTGGTGATCCATGCGTTGCATTTCCAGCTTGGCCAGCGCATAGCGGGTGATCAGGCCGCCCATGCTGAAACCGCCGACCGCCAGCGGGCTGTCCCCCGCCCGCCGGGTGATGGCCTCCATGATGGCGGCCACCGCGGTCCCGGCGTTGTCCACGATGGACGAGGTGCGCTCGTCGAAGCCGAGCAGGATGACATCCCTGCCCGCCTGACGCACCCTGCTGATCAGCGGGAAGTCGGCTTCCAGGCCCGCGTACAGCCACTTGAGGTCGCTCTTGCCGAGGTTGAATCCGTCGGCCATGATGACCGGCTTCTCGAGCTGCTGGCGGCCCTCGGCGTAGTAGACGTGGGCGAAGCCGTTCGGAAGTAACCACTGCTCGTCCGGCTCCGGCACCTCGACCGGCCCGGCCGGTGCGGCGGACAGCGGATCTGCGATGGTGAACGCGCCGATGGCCTGCTCCGCCTGCGCACCCTGCTGCTGCGACAACGTCTCTCCTCGTGTCTTCGCGCATGGCGCAGCGGCCCGCTGGGCACGGGCTCGGAGACTGCGGGGAGGCGCGAGGACGGGCACATCATGGGCATGGCCACCATGGGTCGGCGAGGGCTGGTCACTCCATTCACCTTTATGAGTGCGAATGCCGCTGGAGCCGTTTATTCCACGGCGCATGCTGGGCACCGTGCGCCCCTGAAAGCCTCGAATTCCCCCTCGCCACCGCGGTCTTCCGCCGGGCCGGGTGCGCGGCTGCGATCTTCGCGGCGCGTAAGGGTAGGCGAGGGAGAGACCCTCAGGGCATGCTTGGCGCCATGTTGCAGCAGGCACGTACGCGGTGTGCTTGGGACGACGTGCAGTGGGAGTTCGCCGAGTACCGCGAGGAGGACCACCGATGAGCGTTCCGGAGAAGACCACGGCGCCGGACGGCCGTCCGCTGTCCTACGAGAGCGGCGAGCGCGGCCGTCCGCTGCTGGACCGCACCATCGGCGCCGACCTGGAGCTGGCCATCGAGCGGTTCGGCGACCGCGAGGCGATGGTGGACGTGGCCGGCGGGCGGCGGTGGACGTACGAGCAGTTCGGGCGGGCCGTGGACGAGGTGGCACGCGGACTGCTCGCCAAGGGGGTGGGCAAGGGCGACCGGGTGGGCATCTGGGCGCCCAACTGCCCCGAGTGGACGCTGGTCCAGTACGCCACGGCCCGCATCGGCGCCGTCATGGTCAACATCAACCCGGCCTACCGGGTGCACGAGCTGGCGTACGTGCTGAATCAGTCCGGCGTCGAGGTGCTGGTCTCCGCGGTCACGCACAGGACCAGCGACTACCGGCGGATGGTGGCGGAGGTGCGCGCGGACGCCGCCCGGCTCCGGGAGGTCGTGTACATCGCCGACCCCAGCTGGGAGGAGCTGCTGGCCGCCGGTACCGCGGTCCCGGCCGCCCGGGTCGCGGAGATCGCCGCGACGCTCGACCCGGACGACCCGATCAACATCCAGTACACCTCGGGCACGACCGGCTTCCCCAAGGGCGCCACCCTCTCGCACCGCAACATCCTCAACAACGGTTACTGGGTGGGCGAGACGGTCGGTTACACGGAAGCGGACCGGGTCTGCCTGCCGGTGCCCTTCTACCACTGTTTCGGCATGGTCATGGGAAACCTCGCGATCACTTCGCACGGCGCCTGCTCCGTCATCCCGGCCCCCGCCTTCGACCCGGCCGCGACCCTGCGCGCCGTCCAGCAGGAGCGCTGCACGTCCCTCTACGGGGTGCCGACGATGTTCATCGCCGAGCTGAACCTTCCCGACTTCGCCTCGTACGATCTGAGTTCGCTGCGCACCGGCATCATGGCGGGCTCGCCCTGTCCGGTGGAGGTCATGAAGCGGGTGGTCGCCGAGATGCACATGGCCGAGGTCTCCATCTGCTATGGCATGACCGAGACCTCGCCGGTCTCCACCCAGACCCGCCGCGACGACGACCTGGAGCACCGCACGGAGACGGTCGGCCGGGTGCTGCCGCACGTCGAGGTGCGGGTCGTCGACCCGGTGACCGGCGACACCGTGCCGCGCGGCGAGCCCGGCGAGCTGTGCACCCGCGCGTACAGCGTGATGCTCGGCTACTGGGAGGAGCCCGAGCGCACGGCCGAGGTCATCGACTCCGAGGGCTGGATGCACACGGGGGACCTGGCGGTCATGAACGACGACGGCTATCTGCGGATCGTCGGCCGGATCAAGGACATGATCATCAGGGGCGGTGAGAACGTCTATCCGCGGGAGATCGAGGAGTTCCTGTACGGACACCCGAAGATCGCGGACGTGCAGGTGGTCGGCGTGCCGGACGAGAAGTACGGCGAGGAGATCGCGGCCTGCGTCATCCTCAAGGACCCGGCCGACACCCTGACCCAGCAGGAGCTGGCCGACTACTGCCGCGACCGGCTCGCGCACTACAAGGTGCCGCGCCACCTCGACATCCTGGAGTCCTTCCCGATGACGGTCAGCGGCAAGGTCCGCAAGATCGAACTCCGCGACCGGCTGGCGGCGGAGCTGTCCGGCGGCTCATCCGGCCAGGCGTAGGAACGTCCACGGGTCGTGCGCGTTGAGCACCGTGATCTCCGCTGCGCGCGCGGCCTCGGCCAGCCGCCGCTGGTTGGCGATCCGCAGCTCCGCGTCCACCTGTGCGTCAAGCTGGATGAAGTCCATCAACGGATGCGAGGACGGGGCCTCCGCGGCGATCTCCAGGTGGTAGAAGTAGGCGTCCCCGGCGTGCAGCAGCCACCGGTCCCCGTCGCGCACGGCGATCCCGGCGTGCCCCGCGCTGTGCCCGCCCAGCGGTACGAGCAGGAAGTCGCCGCCCAGGCCCGCCAGTTCGCGCACGCCGGCGAAGCCGGCCCAGGTGTCGCCGCCACCCGCCGCGTACGTCTCCCAGCGCGGGCCGTGCGCCCAGTGGGCGGGGCGGTACCGGAGGCTGGGGGCTTCCGCCGCGGCCGCCGCCAGCTCGTCGGCCCGCACATGCACCCGCGCCGCGGGGAAGTCGGGCAGCCCTCCGGTGTGGTCCACGTCGAGATGGGTCACCGCGATGTGCCGGACGTCCTCGGCCCGGTAACCGAGCCGCTCGACCTGCCGCACGGCGGGCTCCGCGGGGTCCAGTGCGGGCGCCGCCAGCTCCTGCCACTCCTGGTCCAGGGTGTCCTGCGGGCGCTGTACGTCCGCTGTGCCCAGCCCGGTCTCGACGAGGACCAGTCCGTCCGCTTCCGTCTCGACGAGCAGACAGTGGCAGACGACGGGCAGCGGCCGCGGCCCGTGGTAGGTCGCCTCGATGGTCGTCATCGAGCCGCAGTTGAGGTGATGGATCTTCATGCTGCCCCCGATCTTCATGCCACCCCCGATCTTCGGGCTGTCCCCGATCTTCATGCTGCCCCTCCGACGGTGGGTGCCGTGAGCTGTGCTTCGATCAGCGTGCCGACCCGGTCGGCGACGGCATGGACGACGGTGGCGACCGGGCAGCCGTCCCGGTAGTCCGAGGCCGTCAGCCCCTCGGCCAGCAGGCCCCCGAGCGCGGTCACCGCCGCCCGGGCCCGTCCGCCGCCTCAAGGCTTCTCAGGGGCGGTCGAGCCGGAGCCGTACCGCGCGGGGCAGGCCCGCGACGACCAGGTCGTAGGAGTCCTCGATCAGCTCGCGGACCAGGCGGTCCGGCAGCCCGCCGGTGAGCGAGACGGTGTTCCAGTGCCGCTTGTTCAGGTGGTACCCGGGGACGATCTCGGGGTGCGCGGCGCGCAGCCGGACCGCCTCGTCGGGGTCGCACTTCAGGCTGACGGTGAGCGGGTCGGCGGCGTCCAGCGAAGAGAGCGCGAAGATCTTCCCGCCCACCTTGTAGACCGCCACGTCGGGGTTGCCGGGGAAGGGGAACTCCTCGGCCGAGCCATTGAATTCCAGACAGAAAGCGCGCAGGGCGTGGTGATCGAACATGAGGTCATTATGTGGCGTCGAGCTCTTGACCTGACTACTTGTCATATGGCTGATTGAAAGGCCGTTGGACGAGGTGATGGAGGAAGACCCGGTGCTCACGCTCGAAGGCAAGACCGCGATCATCACGGGTGCGGCCCGCGGCCAGGGAGAAGCCGAGGCCCGGCTCTTCGCCCGGCTCGGCGGGCGGGTGGTCCTGGCCGACGTGCTGGACGAGCCCGGGAAGCGGGTCGCCGACGAGATCGGCGAGGCGGCGCGCTACGTCCACCTCGACGTCACGGACGAGGCGGGCTGGAAGGCCGTGGTGGCCACCGCGGTCGAGACCTTCGGCGGGGTGGACGTACTGATCAACAACGCGGGCGTGTTCCGCTCGATGCCGCTGGCCGACGAGTCGGTGGAGAACTTCGAGCGCACGCTGCGGATCAACCTCGTCGGCCCGTTCCTCGGCATCAAGGCGGTCCAGGACGCGATGGTGCGGGCCGGCGGCGGCTCCATCGTCAACATCTCCTCCGTGGGCGGTCTCACCGGCATCCCCCGTACGGGCGGCTACGGCGCCTCCAAGTGGGGGCTGCGCGGCCTGACGAAGATCGCCGCACTGGAGCTGGGCCAGTACGGCATCCGGGTCAACTCCGTGCACCCGGGCGTCATCGACACCCCGATGGTCGCCGAGGTCGCGGCCATGCCGGAGTCCGGCGCCCACCCGGGCGTCGCGCTGGGCCGCATCGGCCTGCCGAACGACGTGGCGGGCCTGGTGGCCTTCCTCGCCTCGGACTCCTCCGGCTATCTGACCGGCGCCGAGATCGCGGTGGACGGCGGCTCGTCGGCGGGCCCCATGCCGCCGGCCGCCGCGCAGGGCGAGGCGGCCGCTGTGTGAAACGTCTCCTCGGGAGTTCCGGCGGTTCCGGCCGGGGCGAAGGGGGACGCAGTGGCACAGAGCGGTCGGTGGTTCCTGGCTGATTCGCGGCCCCCTCGCCATGCCCTCGCGGCGCCCTTGCAATCCCCGTGCAGTCCTCTTCCGGTCCTCGCGTCACTCCGTAAACTGTTCGGCAAAGCGAACGGTGCGCACGGAAGCGACGTTCGGTGAACGGAACAGGCGTGAGGACGCGCCGCGGCGGAAGGCGGGAAGGGTGAGCGCTCCCGAGGGCTCGATCCGGGACATGCTGGCGGCGAACCTGAAGCGCGCCAGGACGCGGCGGGGACTCTCGCTCTCCGAGCTGTCCCGGCGCTCCAGGATCGGCAAGGCCACGCTGTCGCAGCTGGAGTCCGGCACCGGAAACCCCACCATCGAGACGGTGTTCAGCCTCTCGCGCGCGCTGGAGGTGCCGATCTCCGGACTGCTGGACACCCTCCCGGCCGACGGCCCGACCGTGGTGCGCGCCGCCGACGTCGAGGTGCTCAGCGGCGAAGCGGTCGACCTGCGGCCGCTGCGCCGCTTCGAGCTCGGCGAGGCCGGCTTCGAGGTGTACGACCAGCAGGTACGCGAGGGCGCCCGGCAGAACTCGCTGGGCCATGTCGGCACCGAGCACACCGTCGTGCAGGCCGGACGGCTGGCCGTGGACGTGGACGGCGAGCACATCGAGCTCGGCCCCGGCGACTACGTCGGCTTCGATGCCTCGCGGCCGCACGCCTACACGGCGCTGGGCGGCCCGGTCCGCTCGGTGCTGCTCCTCCAGTACCGGGCGGGCGTGCGGCCCGCGGACGGCGACGCGCACCCGGTACTCGGCCCGCACACCTGACAGCGGCGCCCGGCCGCCGGCACTGATGCTGCGTCAGATCAATTCCGCGGCATTTTCGTGTTACTTCCATTGACCTTCCCCCGGCCCGCTTCTAGCCTCGCATCGTTCGGTAAAGCGAACGAAGGAGCGGCCAATGCGGTCGATGAACAGAACGCGGGTCGTGGTCCTCGGCGCCGGGATCGTCGGCGCGGCCTGCGCACGCGAACTGGCCCTGGACGGCGGCTTCCAGGTGACCGTCGTGGACCGGGGCGGCGCCGCCGAGGCGACCACCGCACACGGCGAGGGCAACGTCCTCGTCTCCGACAAGGGCCCGGGGCCCGAGCTGGAACTCGCCCAGCTCTCCCGCCGGCTGTGGCCCGAAACGCTGGCCGCCGTCGCCGGGCGCTCGCCCCGCGCCGCCGACGCCGTACGCGCCGTCGAGTGGGACCCCAAGGGCGGCATTGTCGTCGCCACCACGGAAGGGGGTGCCAAGGAACTGACCCGCTTCGCCGCCGACCAGCGCGGGGCCGGAGTACGGGCCGACCCCCTGGACGCCGCCGCACTCGCCGCGGCCGAACCGCACGTCACCCGCGACCACGCCGCGGCCCTGCACTACCCCGAGGACGCCCAGGTGCAGCCCGCCGCCGCGGCCGCCGCGCTGCTCGGCGATGCCCTCGCGCACGGCGCCACGCTGCGCACCGGCTGCGACGTCCTCGGCGCCCGCACCAGAGGCGGCCGCCTCACCGCCGTCCGTACCTCCGAAGGCGACCTGGCCGCCGACCTCTTCGTGAACGCGGCCGGCCCCTGGTCCAGGCGGCTCGCAGCGCGCCTCGGCGCCCCCGTCGACGTCCGCCCCCGCCGCGGCGACATCCTCGTCACCGCACCGCTGCCGCCCACCGTCTTCCACAAGGTCTACGACGCCGACTACGTGGGCGCCGTCGGCAGCAGCGCCGAGGACCTGCAGACCTCGGCCGTCGTCGAGGCCACCCGCGGCGGCAGCGTGCTGCTCGGCTCCTCCCGCCGCCGCACCGGCTTCGACGACCGGCTGCGCCCCGAGGTGCTGTCCGCCGTCGCCGCCAAGGCGCTCCGGCTCTTCCCCGGCCTCGCCGACGTGCCCGTCATGCGCGCCTACGGCGGCTTCCGCCCGTACGTACCCGACCACCTGCCCGTCATCGGCGCCGACCCGCGGCTGCCGGGGCTGTGGCACGCGACCGGCCACGAGGGCGCCGGCATCGGCCTCTCGCTCGGCACCGCCCGCCTGCTGCGCGACCTGGTGCGCGGCGCCGCACCGGAGATGGACCCCGCCCCGTTCCGGGTGGACCGCCCCGCCGTACTGGGGACACCGGCCCCGAGTGAGGAGAGCGCATGAGCCCCCGACTGATCCGCGCCGCGGCCGACGCCACCGGGCGGCGGCCCGAGCGGCCGCTGCGCATCACCGTGGACGGCGAGCCGGTCACCGGCATCGCGGGCCAGAGCATCGCCGGCGTACTGCTCGCGGCCGGCCGCACCTCCTGGCGCACGGCGCGCTCGGGCGCCCCGCGCGGGGTGTTCTGCGGCATCGGCGTGTGCTTCGACTGCGTACTGACCGTCAACGGCGCGTCCGACGTACGGGCCTGCCGGCGCCGGGCGGCGGACGGGGACGTGGTGACCACCCAGAGCCGGTCGGACCGGACTCGGTCGGACGGACCGGCAGTCGGCGACGCGGCGGGGGAGGGCGCATGACGCATCGTCAGGTAGTAGTGGTCGGCGCCGGTCCCGCCGGGCTGGCCGCGGCCGCCTCCGCGCTGGCCGCCGGGGCTGCCGTCACCCTCCTCGACACGGCCGAACGGCCCGGAGGCCAGTACCACCGCATGTTGCCCGAGGAGTACGGCGCCGCCCGGCCGGGGCGGCTGCACCACGGGTGGGCCGCGTTCGACGCCCTCCAACGCCGCGTCCTCGGCCACCCGCGCTGCACCTGGCTGGCCGAGACCGCGGTCTGGGCGCTGGAGCGGCCGGAGCCCGGGCGGCCCGGCCCGCCCCTCGTCCACACCCTGACCGGCCCCGCCGACGGCACGGACCGGCCGCGCCGCACCCTCGCCCCCGACGCGCTGGTCCTCGCCCCCGGCGCCCACGACCGGGTACTCCCCTTCCCCGGCTGGGAGTTGCCCGGCGTGTACGCGGCCGGCGCGGCGCAGGCGCTCGCCAAGGGGGAGCGGCTGGTCATCGGCGACGACGTGCTGCTCGCGGGCAGCGGCCCTTTCCTGCTCCCCGTCGCCGCCGCGCTGCTGGAGGCGGGCGCCGGGGTGCGGGCGGTCCTGGAGGCGAACCCGGCGGCGACCGTCGCCCGCGGCTGGGCGCGCCGCCCCTGGGAACTGGCGGAGCAGCCCGGCAAGGCCGCCGAACTCGCCAAGTACACCACCCTGTTGGCCCGCCACCGCGTCCCGTACCGGATGGGCCGGAGCGTCATCGAGGCGCGCGGGGACGGCCGCGTCGAGGAGGCGGTCACCGCGCGGCTGCGCCCCGACTGGTCGGTGGTCCCGGGCAGCGAGGTGACCGTCGCCGTGGACGCGCTCTGCGTCGGCCACGGCTTCAGCCCGCAACTGGAGCTGCCGCTCGCCGCGGGTTGCGCGCTGCTGCGGTCCCCGGCCGGCGAGTTCGTGGCCGTCGACGGCGACCAGCTGACCAGCTGCCCGGGCGTGTACGCGGCCGGGGAGATCACCGGCATCGCGGGCGCGCCGGCCGCCCGTACCGAAGGCGCGCTCGCGGGCTGGCTCGCGGGCGGCGGCGACCCCGCGGCGCCCGCGCTGCGCCGGGTGCGCCGCAACCGCGACCGGGGCCGCGCCTTCGCCGCGCGGCTGGCCGCCGCCCATCCGGTCGGGTCCGCCTG
>NZ_JBEPFC010000169.1:0-15432 GCF_040301705.1 Streptomyces sp. NPDC000151
GGCCGGCCGCCGGGCAGCAGCCCGGGGAGCGCGCCCGCTTCGACGGCGCCCCGCTCGCCCGCCCGGCGCGGGATCCAGACGAGCCGCGCACCGGTGGCCGAGGCGGCGCGTACCGCGGCGGTGAGCGCCCCCGGTACGGCGGCCAGCCGCTCGCCGACGACGATCACCGAGCCCTCGGCCCGCAGCGCTTCGGCCGCCGCTTGCCCCTCGCCCTCCAGTCCGACCCCGCCCGCCAGCGCGTCCAGCCACTCCGTCTCCGTACCGGGCGCCGCGGGCAGCAGCGTGCCGCCCGCCTTGATGAGCCCCCGGGTGGCGTACGAAGCGAGCCCGAACGTGCGCTGGCGGTTCTTGCGGTGCGCCTTGCGCAGCCGCAGGAAGACGCCGGGCGCCTCCTCCTCGGCCTCGATGCCCGCCAGCAGGACGGCCGGCGCGGCCTCCAGCGAGCGGTAGGTGACACCTTGTCCGTCCAGGTCACGGCCGTGCCCCGCGACCTGTGCCGCGAGGAAGCCCGCCTCCTCCGCGCTGTGCACGCGGGCCCGGAAGTCGATGTCGTTCGTGTTCAGGACGGTCCGCGCGAACTTGGCGTACGCGTAGGAGTCCTCGACGGTGAGGCGGCCGCCGGTCAGCACGCCGGCCCGGCCCCGGGCTGCGGCGAGCCCGCGGGCCGCCGCCTCCAGTGCCTCGGGCCAGCTCGCCGGGGTCAGCTCACCCGTGGACGCGTCCCGGACGAGCGGCGTCTCCAGCCGGTCGGGCAGCTGCCCGTACCGGAAGGCGAACCGCCCCTTGTCGCAGATCCACTCCTCGTTGACCTCGGGGTCGTCGGCCGCGAGCCGCCGCATGACCTTGCCGCGCCGGTGGTCCGTGCGCGTCGCGCAGCCGCCCGCGCAGTGCTCGCACACCGACGGCGAGGAGACCAGGTCGAAGGGGCGGGAGCGGAAGCGGTACGCCGCCGAGGTCAGCGCGCCGACCGGGCAGATCTGGATGGTGTTCCCGGAGAAGTACGACTCGAACGGGTCGCCCTCGCCGGTGCCGACCTGCTGCAGCGCGCCGCGCTCCAGCAGCTCGATCATCGGGTCGCCGGCGACCTGGTTGGAGAAGCGGGTGCAGCGGGCGCACAGCACGCAGCGCTCGCGGTCCAGCAGTACCTGCTGGGAGATCGGCACCGGCTTCTGGAAGGTGCGCTTCTTGCCCTCGAAGCGGGAGTCGGCCTGTCCGGCGGACATGGCCTGGTTCTGCAGCGGGCACTCGCCGCCCTTGTCGCAGACCGGGCAGTCCAGCGGGTGGTTGATCAGCAGCAGCTCCATCACGCCGCGCTGCGCCTTCTCGGCGACCGGCGAGGTGAGCTGGGACTTCACGACCATGCCGTCGGTGCAGGTGATCGTGCAGGAGGCCATCGGCTTGCGCTGGCCCTCGACCTCGACGATGCACTGGCGGCAGGCGCCGGCCGGGTCCAGCAGCGGGTGGTCGCAGAAGCGCGGGATCTCGATGCCGAGCATTTCGGCGGCCCGGATGACCAGGGTGCCCTTGGGCACGCTGATCTCGATGCCGTCGATGGTCAGCGTGACGAGGTCTTCGGGCGGGACCGCCGCCTCGCCGCCCCCGGAGGGCGCGTGGTTAGTGGTCACTGTCATGCGTTCACCTCCAGGTGCTTGTCGGCCCAAGCGGTGGACTTGGCCGGGTCGAAGGGGCAGCCCTTGCCGGTGACGTGCTGCTCGTACTCCGCGCGGAAGTACTTGAGCGAGGAGAAGATCGGCGAGGCGGCGCCGTCCCCCAGGGCGCAGAAGGACTTGCCGTTGATGTTGTCGGCGATGTCGTTCAGCTTGTCGAGGTCCGCCATGCGGCCCTTGCCTGCCTCGATGTCCCGCAGCAGCTGGACGAGCCAGTACGTGCCCTCGCGGCACGGCGTGCACTTGCCGCAGGACTCGTGCGCGTAGAACTCGGTCCAGCGCGTCACCGCCCGTACGACACAGGTCGTCTCGTCGAAGCACTGGAGGGCCTTGGTGCCGAGCATCGAGCCGGCCGCGCCGACGCCCTCGTAGTCCAGCGGGACGTCCAGGTGCTCGTCGGTGAACATCGGCGTGGACGAGCCGCCCGGGGTCCAGAACTTCAGCCGGTGGCCGGCCCGGATGCCGCCGCTCATGTCGAGCAGCTGGCGCAGCGTGATGCCCAACGGGGCTTCGTACTGGCCGGGGTTGGTGACGTGGCCGCTGAGGGAGTAGAGCGTGAAGCCCGGGGACTTCTCGCTGCCCATGGAGCGGAACCACTCCTTGCCCCGGTTCATGATGGCGGGAACCGACGCGATGGACTCGACGTTGTTCACGACAGTGGGGCAGGCGTAGAGGCCGGCCACCGCAGGGAAAGGGGGACGCAGCCGGGGCTGTCCGCGACGGCCCTCCAGGGAGTCCAGCAGCGCGGTCTCCTCGCCGCAGATGTACGCGCCCGCGCCCGCGTGCACGGTGAGTTCCAGATCGAGTCCGGACCCCAGCACGTTCTTGCCGAGGTAGCCCGCCGCGTACGCCTCGCGTACGGCCTCGTGCAAGCGCCGCAGTACGGGCACGGTCTCGCCGCGCAGATAGATGAACGCGTGCTCCGACCGGATCGCGTGACACGCGATGACGATCCCCTCGATGAGGGAATGCGGGTTCGCGAAGAGGAGCGGGATGTCCTTGCAGGTCCCCGGCTCCGACTCGTCGGCGTTGACAACAAGATAGTGCGGCTTGCCGTCCCCTTGCGGGATGAACTGCCACTTCATGCCCGTGGGGAAGCCGGCGCCGCCGCGGCCGCGCAGCCCCGCGTCCTTGACGTACGCGATGACGTCGTCCGGGGCCATGGCCAGCGCCTTGCGCGCGCCCTCGTAGCCGTCGTGCCGCCGGTAGGTCTCCAGGGTCCAGGAGTTCGGCTGGTCCCAGAAGGCCGACAGGACGGGGGTGAGCAGCTTTTCGGGGCTGGTCTCTCCCCCGGCCTCCGGCTGGGAAGAGCCACCGTATTCCGTGGACAACGTCATCACTCTCCCTCCTCGGCGGCGGGTCCGGCGGGGTGGTGAGGGTCGGACGCCGAGGTGTCGCGCGGGGCGTCGTGCGAGCTCGGGTGGGTGGCCGGAGCCTCACCGGGCGCGCGGTCGGCCGGTGCCTCGTCCGTCGGGTGGGCGCCGTCGCGCGGGGCGACGACGTGGTCCGTGCCGCCCGGCAGCTCCTCGCCCTTGGCCAGCCGGAGCCCGGCGAGCGAGGCGGCCCCCGCGCTGCCGGTCGCCTCGACCGCGCCCTCACGCCGGTCGGGGAAGCCGGCCAGGATGCGGGCGGTGTCCTTGTACGTGCACAGGGGCGCGCCGCGGGTGGGGGCGACGGGCCGCCCGGCCCGCAGGTCGTCGACCAGCGCTTTCGCGCTCTCCGGTGTCTGGTTGTCGAAGAACTCCCAGTTGACCATCACGACAGGCGCGTAGTCGCAGGCGGCGTTGCACTCGATGTGTTCGAGGGTGACCTTGCCGTCGGCGGTGGTCTCGTCGTTGCCGACGCCGAGGTGTTCCTTCAGCTCGTCGAAGATGGCGTCGCCGCCCATGACGGCGCAGAGGGTGTTGGTGCACACCCCGACCTGGTAGTCGCCGCTCGGCTTGCGGCGGTACATCGTGTAGAAGGTCGAGACGGCGGTGACCTCGGCGGTGGTGAGGTCCAGCAGCTCCGCGCAGAAGCGGATGCCGGTGCGGGTGACGTGCCCTTCCTCGGCCTGGACGAGGTGCAGCAGCGGCAGCAGGGCCGAGCGGGAGCCGGGGTAGCGGGCGATCACCTCTTTCGCGTCCGCTTCGAGCCGGGCCCGTACGTCGGCCGGGTAATCGGGGGCGGGGAGCTGCGGCATCCCCAAACTGACGCCCTCGGAAGAACTGGTGGTCACCGGTCGACGCCTCCCATCACGGGGTCGATGGATGCGACGGCGACGATGACGTCGGCGACCTGGCCGCCCTCGCACATCGCCGCCATGGCCTGCAGGTTGGTGAAGGACGGATCGCGGAAGTGGACGCGGTACGGACGGGTCCCGCCATCGCTCACCGCGTGCACCCCGAGCTCACCCTTGGGGGACTCGACGGCCACGTAGGTCTGGCCGGGCGGGACCCGGAAGCCCTCCGTCACCAGCTTGAAGTGGTGGATCAGGGCTTCCATGGAGGTGCCCATGATCTTCTTGATGTGGTCCAGGGAGTTGCCGAGGCCGTCCGGGCCGAGCGCGAGCTGCGCGGGCCAGGCGATCTTCTTGTCCCCGACCATGACCGGGCCGGGCTCCAGCCGGTCCAGGCACTGTTCGACGATGCGCAGGCTCTGCCGCATCTCCTCCAGGCGGAGCAGGAAGCGGCCGTAGGCGTCGCAGGTGTCGGTGGTCGGGACCTCGAAGTCGTAGGTCTCGTAGCCGCAGTAGGGGTCGGACTTGCGCAGGTCGTGCGGCAGCCCGGCGGAGCGCAGGACCGGCCCAGTGGCGCCGGTGGCCAGGCAGCCGGCCAGGTCCAGGTGGCCGATGCCCTGCATGCGGCCCTTGAAGACCGGGTTGCCGGTGGCGAGCTTGTCGTACTCCGTGAGGTTCTTGCGCATCTTCTTCACGAAGGCGCGTACCTGGTCGACGGCGCCGGGCGGCAGGTCCTGGGCGAGGCCGCCGGGCCGGACGAACGCGTGGTTCATGCGCAGGCCGGTGATCAGCTCGTAGATGTCCAGGACCAGTTCGCGGTCGCGGAAGCCGTAGATCATGATCGTGGTGGCGCCGAGCTCCATGCCGCCGGTGGCGATGCACACCAGGTGGGAGGAGAGCCGGTTCAGCTCCATCAGCAGCACGCGGATGATCGTGGCCCGGTCCGGGATGTCGTCCTCGATGCCGAGCAGCTTCTCCACGGCCAGGCAGTACGCCGTCTCGTTGAAGAACGGCGTCAGGTAGTCCATCCGCGTGACGAAGGTCGTGCCCTGGGTCCACGTGCGGTATTCGAGGTTCTTCTCGATGCCGGTGTGGAGGTAGCCGATGCCGCAGCGGGCCTCGGTGACGGTCTCGCCGTCGATCTCCAGGATGAGCCGGAGCACGCCGTGCGTGGAGGGGTGCTGCGGGCCCATGTTGACGACGATGCGCTCGTCGTCGGTCTTGGCGGCGGCCGCCACGACCTCGTCCCAGTCGCCGCCGGTGACCGTGTAGACGGTGCCCTCGGTCGTCTCGCGGGGGGTCGCGTGGGAAGTGGACGAAGTGGACATCAGCTGTACGACCTCCGCTGGTCGGGAGCCGGGATCTGGGCGCCCTTGTACTCGACGGGGATACCGCCGAGCGGGTAGTCCTTCCGCTGCGGGAAGCCCTGCCAGTCGTCCGGCATCATGATCCGGGTGAGCGCCGGGTGGCCGTCGAAGATCAGCCCGAAGAAGTCGTAGACCTCGCGCTCGTGCCAGTCGTTGGTCGGGTAGACGGCGACGACCGACGGGATGTGCGGGTCGGCGTCGGGCGCGGAGACCTCCAGCCGGATCAGCCGGGTGTGGGTGATCGACCGCAGGTGGTAGACGGCGTGCAGCTCGCGGCCCTTGTCGCCGGGGAAGTGCACGGCGCTGACGCCGGTGCACAGCTCGAAGCGGAGGGCCGGGTCGTCGCGGAGCGTCTTCGCGACGACCGGGAGGTACTCCCGCTCGATGTGGAAGGTCAGCTCGCCGCGGTCGACGACCGTCTTCTCGATGACGTTCTCAGGGACCAGCCCCTGTTCCTCCAGCGCGCCTTCGAGCTCGTCCGCGACCTCGTCGAACCAACCGCCGTACGGCCGGGACGTCGCGCCCGGCAGCCGTACGCTCCGTACGAGACCGCCGTAGCCGGAGGTGTCACCGCCGTTGTTCGCGCCGAACATGCCGCGCCGGGTGCCGATGACCTCGCCCTGGTCGCCGCGCTGGCCGGGGAGGTTCTGCGCGTTGAGGTCCTTGTCGGGGTTGACCCCGTTGGCCCCCGTGCCGTTCTTCGGGGCGTTCGCGCCGTTCTTCGGGTCGCTCACCGCAGCAGCCCCTTCATCTCGATCAGCGGGAGCGACTTGAGCGCCGCCTCCTCCGCCTCGCGGGCCGCTTCCTCGGCGTTGACCCCGAGCTTGGAGCCCTGGATCTTCTCGTGGAGCTTGAGGATGGCGTCCATCAGCATTTCGGGGCGGGGCGGGCATCCCGGGAGATAGATGTCGACCGGGACGATGTGGTCCACGCCCTGCACGATCGCGTAGTTGTTGAACATTCCGCCCGAAGAGGCGCAGACGCCCATGGAGATGACCCATTTCGGGTTCGGCATCTGGTCGTAGACCTGGCGCAGTACGGGCGCCATCTTCTGGCTGACCCGGCCGGCCACGATCATCAGGTCGGCCTGCCGGGGCGAGCCGCGGAAGACCTCCATGCCGAAGCGGGCCAGGTCGTAGCGGCCGGCGCCGGTGGTCATCATCTCGATGGCGCAGCACGCGAGCCCGAACGTCGCCGGGAAGACCGATGACTTGCGCACCCAGCCCGCGGCCTGTTCGACGGTGCTCAGCAGAAAGCCGCTGGGCAGCTTCTCTTCAAGTCCCATTGGGTGACCCCTAGTCCCATTCCAGGCCGCCACGCCGCCATACGTAGGCGTAGGCGACGAAGACGGTGAGCGCGAAGAGCAGCATCTCGACGAGCCCGAACAACCCCAGGGCGTCGAAGGTGACGGCCCAGGGATAGAGGAAGACGATCTCGATGTCGAAGACGATGAAGAGCATCGCCGTCAGGTAGTACTTGATCGGAAAGCGGCCGCCGCCTGAAGGCTGTGGGGTCGGCTCGATCCCGCACTCGTACGCCTCGAGCTTGGCCCGGTTGTAGCGCCTGGGTCCGACGAGCGTGGCCATGACGACAGAGAAGATCGCAAAGCCTGCCCCGAGGGCTCCCAGTACGAGGATGGGCGCATAGGCGTTCACCGTCCTCGCTCCCTTCAGTCGACGATGACTGGTTGGCGGTCCGGCCCCGGGCCCGTTCACTCCTCGACGGATCTCGACAGAGATCGCTTCTATGTGAGGCAGTTCACAAGCCCTGGCCGCCTGCATCCTATGCCCGTGAGTCTGTGATCTGCGACACGGGCTGCGACAACGGCTTTGTGATCTCCACCACCTGACGAAGGATCATGAAGCCGGATGAGCGGTGATCTTCGCACCGGAAGCGGCGGAGTGATCACTTGAAGTGACAAAAGCAGCGGTTGTCGCTGGTCAAGAGGGTGCCCCCTCTATCAAGAGCTACGCTCCGCAAGCAAATTGGCGTTGGACACCGTCAACTGCTAGCGCGTGCCCACCCGTCCGCGTGACCTAGTCGTGACCCCGCCGTGATCGTCGGTACGTGCATTGCTTCACGAGCGCGCATCACGAGGACATAACGGCCACTCAGGAGTGAGCTATCCCACGCGTTTCACGCTTCTGAAACCTTGACGGTGGGGAAGCCTTGGCGTGTCGGTTGCGAAGGTGGTAAGTGCCGTGCTGGGGCGCATCGAGCGGTAAATGCCGTGCGCAGGAACATGATCACGAAATTCGGACACCCCCTCGGCCAACACGCGACTGGCCGATTGGTCCGGTTTGTTCACCGTGTACGCGTCAAAAGTGGTGCACACCACCTTTGTTGGCAGCAACCTGGGGCTCCTGATAGCCGTGGTGCCATGTCCCCGAACGCACTCATACCCAGCCACCGGAAGCCCCGCCGCTCCGCGACTTCGCGAGCCGTGCGCGCAGGGTTCACCGGTGGCATCCTCACGCTGGCGGTGACCGGTACCGCCGTTCCCGCGAACGCCACTGGTGAGAAGCCGGCCTCCGAGACCCAGGAGCTGCCGACCGTCACCGCCGCGCTCGCCACGTCCGTGGCCAGGACCGCGGACACCACCCAGCAGGTTGCGGACCAGTACGAGCTGCAGGCCGCGCAGGACTCGGTCTTCTCCAAGGCCGACAAGGCCGCGCAGAAGGCCAAGGACAAGGCCGTCGAGGCCAAGCGCAAGGCCGAGGCGGAGAAGCGGGCCGCCGCGGCCCGCAAGGCCAAGGAGGCCAAGGAGGCCGAGCAGGCCCAGCTGCGCGCCTCCCGCTCCGACGACCGCCCCGCCCTCTCGGTGAGCGCCTCGGTCGACACCGGCCCGGTCTCCGGCTCCACCGCCTCCCTGGTGAGCTTCCTCAAGGCCCAGGTCGGCAAGGCGTACGTGAGCGGCGCGACCGGCCCGTCCGCGTACGACTGCTCCGGCCTCACCCAGGCCGCGTTCCGCCAGATCGGCATCGACCTGCCGCGCGTCTCCCAGGACCAGTCGACCGCCGGCACCCAGGTCGGCCTGGACAACCTCCAGGTGGGCGACATCCTCTACTGGGGCAGCGCGGGCAGCGCGTACCACGTCGCGGTCTACATCGGCGACGGCCAGTTCATCGGCGCGCAGAACTCCAGCACCGGTGTCGTGCAGCGCGACATGAGCTACGACCAGCCGACGGGCGCCGTCCGCGTCCGCTGAGGCCCCTCCGGATCCCTGATCCCTGCACACGGCGAAAGGGCCGTCGTCCCCCGCTCGGGACGACGGCCCTTTCGCCGTACTTCAAGGCATGAGCCGTACTACAGTACGTTCTGCGGTACTACGACCGCTCATGTGCTCACTACTGGCGCGGCTTGACCTCGGCCATCTCGCCCCAGCCGGTGCCCTCGGTCTCGACGTTGATGATCTCCGGGGTGCTCGCGACGAGCCCGGACATCAGCTCGATCGCGTCCTTGAAGTGGTCGGACTGCACGTGCGCCGCGCCCGCCTCCTGGCCCGCGAACGCCTCCAGCAGCACGAACTGGTTCGGGTCGTCCGCGCTCCGGGACCACTCGAAGAAGATGTTGCCCGGCTCGGCGCGGGTGGCGAGCGTGAAGGGCTCGGTCAGCGACAGCCACTGGTCGCTCTTCTCGGGCCGGACGGTGAACTTCACAGCGATGAAAATCATGCGACCACTGTGCGCCGCGGGCGGCCGCGCCGCGAGCCGGCGGGGCCGCCATTCCACCGATGCCGGAAAACGCGTCACCCACGACGCGGTACTCAGGCCCCCGCCGCCGCCCGGGTCAGTACCGACGCCAGCTCGCCCCGGCGCGCCGGGTAGTCGGCGGTCGGCAGGGACACCGACAGCGCGCGGACGGAGCCGTCGGGGCCCTCGCCCGGCAGGCGGACGGCGAGGCAGGTGTGGGCCGGATCGGTCTCGCCGACCGACACGGCGAGCCCCTTCCGGCGCACCCGCACCAGCTCCGCCTCGAAGCGCTCGGGCGAGGTGATCGTACGGTCCGTCAGCCGGGGCAGCCCGTGCGCGGCGAGATAGCGGCGGCGCGCCGGCCGGTTCAGCGCGGCGAGCAGCACCTTGCCGTGCGCGGTGGCGTGCGCGCCGTGGTCGGGCCCCACCGCGAACGGCCCGCCGGCCGCCGACACCGGCAGCGTGCTGTCGACGACCGCGATCCGCCCCTGCCCCACCGCGCTGAGGTACGCGTGCGCCCCGGTCGCGCGCCGTACGTGCAGCAGCAGCTCGCGTGCGTCGTCCTCGATGCCGGTCTGCCGCTGGAACGCCCGGTACAGCGCGGGCACCTGGGGCCCGAGGGCGTAACCCCCGGCCGTACGCGTGACGTGCCCGCGCGCGGTCAGCGGCCCCAGCAAGTTGTAGACCGTGGAGAGCGAACAGCCCAGCCGCCGGGCCAGCGCCTTGGCCGTCACCGGCCCCGGCGACCCGGCCACCGCGTCGAGCACGTCCAGCGCCCGGTCGACGGAGAGCGGTCCGTTGGCGGGTGCGGCGGACATGGTCCCTCCGGGTGTCTCGGGCGGCGGCTGCCGTCACTGCTACTACCGCTCCAGGATCCCTCACCGCGGCCAGAGCGTGCTCTGCCGGTTGGCCTCCCGGACCTTGGCCCGCAGCTCCGCCCGGCGGTCGTCCTCCCCCTGCGCCTCCTCCGCCCGCTCCGCCGCCTCGGGACGCTCGATCCCCTCGTCCCGTTCATCCCGTTCGCCCCCCTTCGGTCCGTCGCTCATGACGTCCCCCCTCGCAACCGGCGCCGTGCCCTCGCCATCCCCATGGTTCACGCTCCGTGTTCCACTCGGCGCTGTGTGTGCTCCTCCCCAGCCTGACCGCCCGCACGCCTTCTCGGCAGTACGCACAATCCGCCAACTTCACGCGTCAAGACCGGCCGTGAGACATCCGGGAAAAAGCACGGTGCCGCCACCGGCGGGGCCGGTGGCGGCACGTCGGGCCGTACGAGCGCGGGTCAGGCCTTGGGGGCGACCTTGCTCAGGCCGTTGATGATGCGGTCCATGGCGTCGCCGCCGGTGGGGTCGGTGAGGTTGGCCAGCATCTTCAGGGTGAACTTCATCAGCAGCGGGTGGGTGAGGCCGCGCTGCGTGGCCAGCTTCATGATCTTCGGGTTGCCGATGAGCTTCACGAAGGCGCGGCCCATCGAGTAGTAGCCGCCGTAGGTGTCCTTGAGGATCTTCGGGTACCGCTGCAGGGCCAGCTCGCGCTGCGCGTACGTGGCGCGCGCGTGCGCCTGCACGATGACGTCCGCGGCGATCTGGCCGGACTCCATGGCGTACGCGATGCCCTCGCCGTTGAAGGGGTTCACCAGGCCGCCCGCGTCACCGACCAGGAGGAGGCCCTTGGTGTAGTGCGGCTGGCGGTTGAAGGCCATGGGGAGCGCCGCGCCGCGGATCGGCATCGTCATGTTCTCGGGGGTGTAGCCCCAGTCGGCCGGCATGGAAGCGCACCAGGCCTTGAGGATCTCGCGCCAGTCCAGCTCCTTGAAGCTGCTGGAGGTGTTCAGGACGCCGAGGCCGACGTTCGAGGTGCCGTCGCCCATGCCGAAGATCCAGCCGTAGCCGGGCAGCAGCCGGTCCTGCGGGCCGCTGCGGTCCCACAGCTCCAGCCAGGACTCCAGGTAGTCGTCGTCGTGCCGGGGCGAGGTGAAGTACGTGCGGACCGCGACGCCCATCGGGCGGTCCTCGCGGCGGTGCAGGCCCATCGCCAGGGAAAGGCGCGTGGAGTTGCCGTCGGCGGCGACGACGAGCGGGGCGTGGAAGGTGACCGGGGTCTTCTCCTCGCCGAGCTTGGCGGTCACGCCCTCGATGCGGCCGGTCAGGTCGTTGACGATCGGGCCGCTGACGTTGCAGCGCTCGTACAGCCGGGCGCCGGCCTTCTGCGCCTGCCGGGCCAGCTGCTCGTCGAAGTCGTCACGCTTACGGACCAGGCCGTAGTCCGGGTAGGAGGCGAGGTCCGGCCAGTCGAGCTGGAGCCGGACGCCGCCGCCGATGATCCGCAGCCCCTTGTTGCGCAGCCACCCGGCCTCTTCCGAGATGTCGATGCCCATCGACACCAGCTGCTTGGTGGCGCGCGGGGTGAGGCCGTCGCCGCAGACCTTCTCGCGCGGGAACGCCGTCTTCTCCAGCAGGAGGACGTCCAGGCCGGCCTTGGCGAGGTAGTAGGCGGTGGTCGAGCCAGCCGGACCGGCGCCCACGACGATCACATCGGCGGTGTGCTCGGAGCGGGCCTGGGTGGCGGCGGCATCGGTCACGTCGGTCACGGCGTTGTCTCCCGGAACTCGATATCTGGGTGCCGACCGGCACTGGACCCGTGCAGTCTATGCAGGCGTACCTGATCGGATTCCGAAGGGTTGGTCCATGCAGAAGCCGCTTCCCCCCGTCGAGCTGCGCGTCCCCACCGAGGAGGACGCGTGGAACTGGCACCGGGTCTTCGACGACCCGGAGGTGATGGAATTCCACGGCGGCGCGTCGGCCGAGCTGTCGGCCTACGAGGAGCTGACCGCGCGTCAGCGCCGCCACCACGCCGAACGCGGCTATTGCTTCTACACGATCGTGGACCCCACGGACGACGCGGTGATCGGCTTCGCGGGCGCCCAGCCGTGGCCGCGCACGGAGTGGGGCCCGGTCGGCGAGATCGAGATCGGCTGGCGGCTGGGCCGGAAGTACTGGGGCAGGGGCTACGCCACGACCGTGGCCCGGCGCGCCCTGGAGGACGTGCGGGCCGCGGGCGTACGGCATGTCGTGGCCATGGTGCAGGCCGAGAACGCGCGGTCGATCGCGGTCACCCGGCGGCTCGGGATGCGGCAGGCCGAGACGTTCGTCTCACCCGTGTCGAAGGTGACGGGCCTGTGCCACCGGCTGGACCTGTGAGCCGGCCGGCTCACCACCGCCCCGGCGGCTGACCCGGCGTCAGGCAGCCGGCTTCGTCCCCCGGTGCAGGGCGACGATGCCGCCCGTGAGGTTGCGCCAGGCGACCTTCGACCAGCCCGCCCGCTGGAGCAGGGCGGCCAGCGCGGGCTGGTCGGGCCAGGCCCGGATGGAGTCGGCGAGGTAGACGTAGGCGTCGGGGTTGGAGCTGACGGCGGTCGCGACCGGCGGCAGCGCGCGCATCAGGTACTCGGTGTAGACGGTCCGGAAGGGCGCCCACGTCGGCTGGCTGAACTCGCAGATGACGACCCGGCCGCCGGGCTTGGTGACCCGGTACAGCTCGGCCAGCGCGGCACCGGTGTCCTGTACGTTCCGCAGCCCGAAGGAGATCGTGACGGCGTCGAACACGTCGTCCGCGAAGGGCAGCTTCGTCGCGTCACCGGCGGTGAAGGGCAGCCACGGCTGCCGCTTCTTGCCCTCGCGCAGCATGCCGGTGGAGAAGTCGCAGGGCACGACGTACGCGCCGGTGCGCGCGAACGGCACGGAGGAGGTGCCCGTACCGGCCGCGAGGTCGAGCACCCGCTCGGCGGGCCGGGCGGCCACCGCCTTGTCCACCGCCTTGCGCCACAGCCGCGCCTGCCCGAGGGACAGCACGTCGTTGGTGAGGTCGTACCGTTCCGCCACGTCGTCGAACATGGAAGCGACTTCGTGCGGCTGCTTGTCCAGGGATGCTCGGGTCACGTGCCCATTGTTCACCACGGGCGGCTCATCCCCGGCGGCGGTACACCAGCCGGCCGGCCAGGGCCGTCGTCAGACAGCTGCCGTCCGCGGCGAAGACCGCGAAGTCGGCGGGGGCGCCCGGGGACAGGGTGCGCGGCGCGGGCCCGGGCAGCTCCCGGAGGCCCGACCGGGTCACTGCCGTACGGACCGACGGGCGGGTGAAGGGGCCGGTCACGGACGTCGTGCCGCGCGCCAGCAGCCGTTGGAGGCCGCGGCGGGCGCTGCCGCCCCAGCGGGTCTCGGACATGTCGAGGGCGGCCAGCGCCGCCCCCGTCAGGGGCTCCGTGCCCAGCTCGGCGGCCTCGCGCGGGTCGGGGTGGTACGCGGCTTCCAAGTACGCGGCGCCCTCGGGCTCGTGCCGGCCGGGCGTGAGGACGCCGTCCCACTCCCGTACGCGGGCCCGGTCGCCGTACTCGGCCGCCAGCTCCTCGTACGGGCCGACGGCCTCGATGCGGGAGCCGGAGACCAGCACCGCGTCCGCGCCGGGGGCAGGGCCACTGGCAGCGGCGGCCTCGACCGCGCGGACGTGGTGCAGGGTCAGCATGGCGGGCGGCTCAGTTGGCCTCGACGAGCTTCAGCTCGGGGTGGGCCGTGCCGCCCTCGATGGCGGTGGAGGAGATGTGCGAGGCGACGCGGTCGTCGACCGGGTCGTTCGCCGGGTCGTCGTGCACGACCAGGTGCTCGTACGTCGTCGCGCGCTGCGCCGGCACCCGGCCCGCCTTGCGGATCAGGTCGATGATCTCCTGGCGGTTGGAGCGGTGCTTGGCGCCGGCCGAGGAGACGACGTTCTCCTCCAGCATGATCGAGCCGAGGTCGTCCGCGCCGTAGTGCAGCGACAGCTGGCCGACCTCCTTGCCGGTGGTCAGCCAGGAGCCCTGGATGTGGGCGACGTTGTCGAGGAAGAGGCGGGCGATCGCGATCATCCGCAGGTACTCGAAGAGCGTGGCCTGCGTCCGGCCCTTCAGGTGGTTGTTCTCGGGCTGGTAGGTGTACGGGATGAAGGCGCGGAAGCCGCCCGTACGGTCCTGCACGTCCCGGATCATCCGCAGGTGCTCGATGCGCTCGGCGTTGGTCTCACCCGTGCCCATCAGCATCGTGGAGGTGGACTCCACGCCGAGGTTGTGGGCGATCTCCATGATCTCCAGCCAGCGCTCGCCGGACTCCTTGAGCGGGGCGATCGCCTTGCGCGGCCGCTCGGGCAGCAGCTCGGCACCGGCGCCGGCGAAGGAGTCCAGACCCGCGGCATGGATGCGCCGGATGGCCTCCTCGGCGCTCACGCCCGAGATGCGGGCCATGTGCTCGATCTCGGACGCGCCGAGGGAGTGGATGACCAGCTGCGGGAACGCCTTCTTGATGGCGGCGAAGTGCTCTTCGTAGTACTCCACGCCGTAGTCCGGGTGGTGGCCGCCCTGGAACATGATCTGCGTGCCGCCCAGCTCGACGGTCTCCGCGCAGCGGCGCAGGATGTCGTCCAGGTCGCGGGACCAGCCCTTGGCGGTGTCCTTGGGCGCGGC
Source organism: Streptomyces sp. NPDC000151 (assembly GCF_040301705.1). Classification (NCBI taxonomy): domain Bacteria; kingdom Bacillati; phylum Actinomycetota; class Actinomycetes; order Kitasatosporales; family Streptomycetaceae; genus Streptomyces; species Streptomyces sp. NPDC000151. The sequence goes on from NZ_JBEPFC010000169.1 coordinate 14,433, forward strand.
GTAGAACGCGCAGAACTTGCACGCCGTCACGCACACGTTGGTGTAGTTGATGTTCCGCTCGATGATGTACGTCGCGATGTGCTCCGTACCGGCGTAGCGGCGGCGGCGCACGGCGTCGGCGGCCTTGCCGAGGGCGTGCAGCGGCGCCGAGCGGTACAGCTCAACGGCTTCCTCGGGGGTGATCCGCCCGCCCTCCGCGGCGCGGTCGAGTACGGACTGGAGGTCGGCGTTCTCGGTCACCGGGCGTCCCTTTCGAGGTTCTTGGGCGGGCATGTGTCACGACCGATCCAGCGTACGCCAGGGGTTCGGCGGGGCTGGGGGCGGTCAGCCGGTTCGCGCCGGGGCGCCGTCAGCCGGCTCTGGTGAGGTGGGCCGTGGGGCGGCCGCCGCGCTCGTCGTCGGAGGCGTAGGCGAGGCCGTCGCCGTCCTTGGTGAGGGTGACGGTCGCGGTGTCGCCCGTACACAGCGCGCCCGCGTCCTTGTCCGCCGTCTCCCGCAGGGTGAGCTTGCCGGCGGTGACCGCGCGCAGCTCCCCGGTGGCATGGCACTGCACGACCACCGCGTCGTACGTCAGCTTCGCCACCTTCCCGCCCACCGCGCCCTTGCCGAGGGTCACCGTGACCGAGCCGTTGGCCGCGCCGCCGCGCTGCCGGACCGTACCGGTCCAGGTGCCGAGGAACGCCGTGGGCACGGCGCCCTGCGGGCGGTCGCCCGGGGTCGCGGCAGGCGGTTTCGCGGCCTGATCCTGGTCCCCGCCGGACGTGCCCCCGCCGCCCGGCAGCAGCTGGAGGACGAAGGCGGCGGTGGTCGCGGCGGCCAGCGCACCGGCGACGGACAGTACGAGCGTGCAGCTCATACGGCGGGGCCGGGCCCTGCCGCCGAACATGCCGGTGAGCGAGAGCCGGCGTTCCCTGGCTCCGGGAGGAGTCGCGGGACCGCCGGCGCCACCGGTCCCGGTCGCGGGCGCCGGCCACTCCGGGCGCGGCGGCGGCACCGCGGC
>NZ_JBEPFC010000170.1:0-15299 GCF_040301705.1 Streptomyces sp. NPDC000151
CCGGGAACGTCCCCGGCTGGGCCCACGGCCAGGGCGCGGGGCAGCCCGCGGGCCCCGGGCAGGACGGGTTCGCGCCGGGCGAGCGCGGCGGCGTGCCGGAGGGGATTCCGGTGCCGCAGGGGATGCCCGTCACGCGGCGCCGCAGGCGCGCGCTGGCCGACCTGCTCGTACAGGGTGAGGAGCTGCCGGCCCGTACGGAGGGCGGGCCGGCGGCCGGGGCCCCCTCCGAGGAGACCGCCGGGGCCCGGCGGGGTGCCGAGTGAGGCCGGAGGGGACGCGGGCCGCTCAGGGGGAGCGGCCCGCGGCGGCAGGGGAACGGACGACGGTGACCGGCGGCAACGGGAGCGGGGGCGGCATGAGCGGGAGCGAGGGCAGAGTGGACGGGGCACCGGTGCGCGCGGAGCACGGGGCGGGCACGGGGACCGCACCGCCGGCCGGCGGGCCGGCCGCCGCTCTCAAGGAGCCGCCGCGGCTGCGGGACGGGGCGGCCTCCGAGGGGCAGCGGCGGCTGCGGCAGGCCGTCCCCGAGGGACAACCGCGGCGATGGGACACGGCCGCTCCTCCGAGGCCGCGGGAGGAGGCCGCTTCCGACGAGCAGCTGCGGCTGCGGGACGGGGCCCGGCGGTTCCTGGGCCGGCGGCGCGGCGTCGTGGCGCGGCTGGCCGCCTGGTCCGTCGCCGAGGCCGCCCAGACGTTCCTGCTCGGCTTCGCGCTGGCCCGGGCGATCGACGACGGGTTCCTCGCGGGCCGGGCCGTCGTGGGCCTGGGCTGGCTGGCCGCGGCCGCGCTGGCCGTCGCGGTCGGCTCGTACGGCACGGGCCGGGTCTACCGCTCCGTCGCCGACCTGGTGGAGCCGCTCCGCGACGAGCTGCTCCGACGGGTCGTCACCCGCGCGCTGCGGGAGGCCGACCACAGCGCGGTCTCCCGCGCCGCGCACCAGGTGGAGATCGCCCGCGACACCTTCGGCGGGCTGGTGATGGTGTCGCGGGGGTTCGTCTTCACGGCCGCCGGCGCGCTGGCCGGCCTCCTCTCGCTCGCGCCGGTACTGCTGCTCGTCGTCCTGCCGCCGCTCGTCGTGGGCCTCGCCCTCTTCGTGGTGACGCTGCGTCCGATGGCGCGCAGTCAGGAGACGTACCTGGCGGCTGATGAGGCCATCGCGCGCGGGGTGGGCGTGGCGGTCGGCGGGCTGCGCGACGTGACGGCCGGCGGCGCCGAGGAACGGGTGGCGCGCGAGGTGGGGGAGCGCTTCGACGCGGAGTGGCGCGCGTCGCGCACGCTCGCGCGCTGGGGCGTGTGCCGGGATCTGGCGCTCGGCGTGGGCGGGCGGCTGCCGGTGGTCCTGCTGCTGGTCACCGCGCCGTGGCTGCTGGGGAACGGGGTGACGCCGGGCGCGCTGGTCGGCGCGCTGGCCTACCTCACGCAGTCGATGCTGCCCGCGCTGCGGGCCCTGATGCACGGCCTGGGCACGTCCGGCACCCGGCTGGGCGTCGTCCTGCGCCGGCTGACGGGGGCCGGAGGGGGCGTCGGGAGCGCCGCGGACGCCGCGGACTCCACGACGGACGCGACGGGCCCGGCGGACACGGAAGCGGCAGGTGCCGCGACGGCGCCCGAGCCCACCGTGCCCGCCGGGTCCGCCCTCCCCGGTCCCGCCGGCGCCCCGGGAAGGCCCGCGCTCCCCGGTCCGGCCGGTGCCTCCGGAAGGCCCGCCCTGCCCGGTCCCGCGGGTGCCGCCGGAAGGGCCGCGCTCCCCGCCGTGCCCGAATTGCCGGCGCTGCCCTCGGGCGCCCCGGCCGCTCCGGCCGACCCTGCGGCGTCCGCGTCCGCGTCCACGTCCACGTCCGCGTCCGTATCCGCGTCCGCTTCGGCGGGCCGTGGCGGCGGGGCGCGGCACGCCAAGCGGCCGCGGCACGCGCTGCCGCCCAAGCGGCTGACGCTTCCCGGGGGGATCGCGGTGCCGGGGCGTGCGCCGGGCAGTCGGCTCGCGCTGGACGCGGGCGCGCACGCCGGGGACGACGAGCCGGTCGAGACCCCCGTACCGCTGCCCGCGTGGGCGACGCCGCCGGCCGGCAGCGGGCTGGCCCTGGAGGCGCGGGGGGTGTCCTTCGCGTACGGCGAGCACGCGACGCCCGTGGTGCAGGGGCTGGAGCTGACCCTGCCGGTCGGCGGGCACCTGGCCGTCGTGGGGCCGAGCGGCATCGGGAAGTCGACGCTCGCGGCGCTGCTCGCGGGGGTGCTGGTCCCCGATCGGGGGGAGATCCGGCTGGGCGGGAACGGCGCGGGGTCCAGGCGCGTTCTCGTACCGCAGCAGGCTTACGTGTTCTCCGGGACGCTCCGGGAGAACATGCTGTACCTCTGCCCGCGCCCCGAGGAGGTGCCGGACGCCGCGCTGCGGGCCTCGGCCGTGGCGGTCGGCGGTGCGGACCTGGTGCGGCGGCTGGGCGGCTTCGGCGCGCGGGTCACGCCCGGCACGCTCTCCGCCGGCGAGCGCCAGCTGATCGCCCTCGCCCGCGCCCATCTCGCGCCCGCCCCGCTCGCCATCCTCGACGAGGCCGGCTGCCATCTGGACGCGACGGCGGAAGCCCGCGTGGAGCGGGCCTTCGCGGCCCGGCCGGGCGGCTCACTGATCGTCGTCGCGCACCGCATCAGTTCGGCGCTCCGTGCGGACCGCGTCCTGGTGATGGACGGTACGTACGCCCTGTGCGGACGCCATCGGGACCTGCTGCGCCGCTCCGCGCTCTACCGCGACCTCGTGGGGGAGTGGGCGGACGCCGAAGCGGAGCCGGCCCTCCAGCGGTGACCGGCGGACGCCGAAGCGGAGCCGGCCCTCCAGCCGTGATCGGCGGACGCCGAAGGCCGGGACGTCCTCCCGGTGCGTGGGTCACAGCCAGCCCTCTCCCTGGGAGATGCGGATGGCGTCGACCCTGTTGCGGGCGCCGGTCTTGCGGGTGATCGCCGACATGTAGTTGCGCACCGTCCCGTTGGACAGGTGCAGCGTGCCGGCGATCTCGGCGACCGAAGCGCCCTCGGCGGCGAGCGTCAGGACGCTCAGCTCCCGCTGGGTGAGCGGCATTTCGGCGGCCTGCAGGAAGCCGAAGCCCAGCGAGCCGTCGACGAAGCGCCGGCCCGCGGCGACCTGACGTATGCCGACGGCCAGCTGCCCGGGCGAGCCCTCCTTGTCGACGAATCCGAGCGCGTCGGCCTCGAAGGCTCTGCGCAGCGGGCCCGGCCGGTGGGCGGAGCCGAGTACCAGCAGGGCAGGCCCCTTCGGCGGCCCGGCCGCGCCCTCCCGGCCGCCGCCCGCCCCGGGCTCCCCGCCGCACGGCACGGCCTCCGCCGCGCCGCTCATCGGGAGTTCCCGGTATCTGCTGACCTGCTGCGGGATGTGCGCGATGGGGCCGCGCGCGGGCGCGGCGCGGACCGGGACGGCGTGCGCGGCACTGCCGTGCGCCTCCGTCCTCGTCTGCGTGCCGCCCGCGGGGGCACCTCTCGCGGCGGCGCCGACGCCGCTCACCACGGCGCCGTGCGCCCCGGCCGCCGCTCTCGGGGCCCAACCGCTCCGGTACCCGTCGGTATTCCGATACGCACCGTCACTCCATCCGGCGTCCTCTCTCGCGGAAGTACCGTCGGCATGTGCCGCGGGCGCGGCACCGCTGTCCGATAGCTTTCGCAACGCGTTCAATCCGATCGGGATCGCGGAGTCCACATCCACCACACAGACGTCCGGCTGCAGCGCGCGCACCCGGCCCGCCGCGCCTTCCGGCGTGGACACCGCCACCTCTATGTCGTTTTCCCTGCTGAGCACCTCGGCCAACGCCCATCGGAACAGGCAGACGTCGTGCACCAGCAGCACCCGGATCACTGCAGTCCCCCTCCAGACCCCCGTGTACCGGCCTTATTTGGCAACCACCCCGAATTCATACCTGTAAAGGGCGCGCCGTGGGGCCGCAGATCAGGCCAAGAGGGGGCAAGGGGGCGCACGGGTGCACGGCGAGATGCATGTATGCACTCTGTGACGGCGCAAAACCGGGGCCGCGAAAGGGGATACCGGTGCGAAAGCGGGCTATTCCGGGCGCTGGGGGCCGGTCAGCTCGATGAGCCGGCAGACGGTCTCGATGTCGATCTTCACTTGCGCAATCGAGGCCCGGCCCGAGAGCCAGGTGATGAGCGCCGAGTGCCAGGTGTGCTCGATGACCCGCACGGCCGAGAGCTGCTCCGGGGTGGCGGCGGAATCCAGCCCCATGGCGTCCAGAATGATCGCCGTCGTCAGCCGCGAGACGGTGTCCACCTCGGGGCTCACCGACCGGTCGGCGAAGGTGAGCGCGCGCACCATCGCGTCCGCCAGGTGCGGTTCGCGCTGCATCGCGCGGAACGCGCGCATCAGCGTCTGGGCCACCCGCGCCCCGGGGTCACTCTCCGTCGGCGGCCGTTTGCGCAACGTCGCGTGCATGTGCTGCAGCTGGTCCTGCATGGTCGCCACCAGCAGATGGATCTTGGAGGGGAAGTAGCGGTACAGCGTGCCCAGGGCGACGTTCGACAACTCCGCGACCTCGCGCATCTGCACGGCGTCGAAACCGCCGCGCCCGGCCAGCTGCGCGCTGGCGTGCAGGATGCGGCGCCGGCGCGCTTCCTGGCGCTCGGTCAGCGGTGTACTGGCGGGAAGCGCCGGCCGGTGTTCGGAAGTCATGTGTCCCATTCCGTGGCGGTCCGTCCGTCCTGCGGGGGCTGTCGATCTGCTGATCGGGTCAGCATGGCAGGGGGTGGGTCGTGGCGCGAATCACCTGGTGCGGCTCTTTTCGCCAATGCCCCGACCGGTAGATTCGAGCCTGGTGAACTCGTCGGTAACCGATCGGTTCTGTAACTTGTTCTAGATTAGCGCCAGCGGTTACGCTCCGGCGAAAGTCCAGTGAGAGAGGGGCCGAGAGTGTCCGCTGAGGCCGTCCGGGCAGCCGCCGCTCGCCCCGCCGAGGTCACCGGCGACCGCCCCTTGCGGATCGCCCTGCTCACGTACAAGGGGAACCCGTTCTGCGGCGGCCAGGGCGTCTACGTACGCCACCTCTCGCGCGAACTGGCCGGGCTCGGCCACTCCGTGGAGGTCATCGGCGCCCAGCCCTACCCCGTACTGGACGGGGGCGTCCCGCTGACCGAGCTGCCCAGCCTGGACCTGTACCGGCAGCCGGACCCGTTCCGCACGCCCAAGCGCGGCGAGTACCGGGACTGGGTCGACGCGCTCGAAGTCGGCACGATGTGGACCGGCGGCTTCCCCGAGCCGCTCACCTTCTCCCTGCGGGCGCGCCGCCATCTGGCCGCGCGGCGCGGCGACTTCGACGTCGTGCACGACAACCAGACGCTCGGCTACGGCCTGCTCGGCGACCTCGGCGCGCCGCTGGTCACCACGATCCACCACCCCATCACCGTCGACCGGCAGCTGGACCTGGCCGCCGCCGACGGCTGGAAGCGGCGCGCCTCGGTCCGCCGCTGGTACGGCTTCACCCGCATGCAGAAGCGGGTGGCGCGCCGGCTGCCGTCCGTCCTCACCGTCTCCGGCTCCTCCCGCCAGGAGATCACCGACCACCTGGGCGTCCGTCAGGACCGCATCCACGTCGTGCACATCGGCGCCGACACCGACCTCTTCTCGCCGAACCCCGCGGTCCCCGAGATCCCCGGCCGCATCGTCACGACCTCCAGCGCGGATGTGCCGCTCAAGGGCCTGATCCACCTGGTCGAGGCGCTCGCCAAGGTCCGTACCGAGAACCCGGAGGCGCATCTCGTCGTGGTCGGCAAGCGCGCCGACGACGGGCCGGTGGCCGCCGCCATCGAGCGGTACGGGCTCGGCGGCGCCATCGAGTTCGTCAAGGGCATCAGCGACGCCGAGCTGGTCGACCTGGTCCGCTCCGCCCAAGTGGCCTGCGTGCCCTCCCTCTACGAAGGCTTCTCGCTGCCCGCCGCCGAGGCCATGGCCACCGGTACGCCGCTGCTGGCCACCACCGGCGGCGCCATCCCCGAGGTCGCCGGGCCCGACGGCGAGACCTGTCTCGCGGTGCCGCCGGGCGACGCGGGCGCGCTCGCCGCGGGCCTGAACCGGCTGCTCGGCGACGCGGAGCTGCGCCGCCGGCTCGGCACGGCGGGCCGTGCCCGCGTCCTCGCCCGCTTCACCTGGCGGCAGGCGGCCATCGGCACCGCCGAGCGCTACCGCGAGGCCATCGCCCGGCAGGCGGCGCACCGCCCGCGGGCCACTCCCCGTACGGCCGTGCAGGCCGCCGCCGAGCCCGCCGCGCGCGCCTGACAAGCTCTTGTCCCCTGCCCGCCGCGACTGCCGTGACCGCCATACCGTTCCCGCCGTCCCCGTGCGGCCGGGGCACCCCAGGACGAAAGCTGAGAGGCCGTGCTGACCGTCGACTTTTCCCGATTCCCGCTCGCACCGGGTGACCGCGTACTCGATCTGGGGTGCGGCGCGGGCCGGCACGCCTTCGAGTGCTACCGGCGCGGCGCGCACGTCGTGGCCCTCGATCAGAACGCCGAGGAGATCCGCGAGGTCGCCAAGTGGTTCGCCGCCATGGAGGAGGCCGGCGAGGCCCCGGCCGGCGCCACCGCGACCGCGATGGAGGGCGACGCGCTCGCGCTGCCCTTCCCCGACGACAGCTTCGACGTCGTGATCATCTCCGAGGTCATGGAGCACATCCCCGACGACAAGGGCGTGCTCGCCGAGATGGTCCGGGTCCTCAAGCCCGGCGGCCGGATCGCGGTGACCGTCCCGCGCTACGGCCCGGAGAAGGTCTGCTGGGCGCTCAGCGACGCGTACCACGAGGTCGAGGGCGGCCACATCCGCATCTACAAGGCCGACGAACTGCTCGGCAAGATGCGCGAGGCGGGCCTGCGCCCCTACGGCACGCACCACGCGCACGGGCTGCACTCCCCGTACTGGTGGCTCAAGTGCGCGTTCGGCGTGGACAACGACAAGGCGCTGCCGGTCAAGGCGTACCACAAGCTCCTGGTCTGGGACATCATGAAGAAGCCGCTGGCCACGCGGGTCGCCGAGAGCGCCCTCAACCCGCTCATCGGCAAGAGCTTCGTCGCGTACGCCACCAAGCCGCACGAGCCGAAGGCGCACGCCGCCGCCACGCACGACGAGCCCGCGCGAGCCGCCCTGTGACGAGCCCCGGGCGCACCGAACGACTCGTCCTGCCCGGAGTGCTCACCGCGGAGCAGGCCGCCCGCACCGTCGCCGGCATCCTCGCGACGCAGCGCGCCGACGGCGCCATCCCGTGGTTCCGGGGCCACCACCTCGACCCCTGGGACCACACCGAGGCCGCGATGGCCTTGGACGCCGCGGGCGAGCACGCCCGCGCCGAGGCCGCGTACCAGTGGCTCGCCGACCACCAGTTGCCCGACGGCTCCTGGTACGCCGCGTACGCCGACGGGGAGGCGGACCGGCCCACCGACCGCGGCCGCGAGACCAACTTCTGCGCGTACCTCGCCGTCGGCGTCTGGCACCACTACCTCTCCACCGGCGACGACACCTTCCTCGACCGCATGTGGTCCACCGTGTACGCGGCGATCGAGTTCGTCCTGGCCCTCCAGCAGCCCGGTGGCGAGATCGGCTGGAAGCGCGAGGACGACGGCACGCCCGTCAACGACGCGCTGCTCACCGGGTCCTCCTCCATCTACCAGGCGCTGCGTTGCGCCCTGGCCGTCGCCGACCAGTGCGGCGCGCCGCAGCCGGACTGGGAGCTGGCCGTCGGCCGGCTCGGCCACGCCATCCGCCACCACCCCGAACGCTTCCTGGACAAGTCCCGCTACTCCATGGACTGGTACTACCCGGTGCTCGGGGGCGCGCTGCGCGGCCAGGCCGCCAAGGAGCGCATCGAGGACCGGTGGGAGGACTTCGTCGTGCCCGGCCTCGGCGTGCGCTGCGTGCTGCCGAACCCCTGGGTCACCGGCGGCGAGAGCGCCGAACTGGCGCTGGCCCTCTGGGCGATGGGCGAGTCCGACCGCGCGGTGGACATCCTCCGCTCGATCCGGCATCTGCGCGCCGAGGACGGCATGTACTGGACCGGCTATGTCTTCGACGACGACACGGTCTGGCCGCGCGAGCTGACGTCGTGGACGGCCGGCTCCCTGCTGCTGGCGGTGGCCGCGCTCGGCGGCGACGAGGCGACCACGGCCGTCTTCGGCGGCGAGCGGCTCCCGACGGGCCTGAATCCGGACTGCTGCGGCTGATCCTCCTCTCCCGCCCGTCCTCAAATCGGGGGCGGGCGCGGGGAGATGCGCACTAGTGTGCGGGTATGACGCGTCTTGGGTATGAGAGGTACTGCGACGAGATCACGGCGCAGGCCCGGTTGTTCCGCGAGGCACTGCAGGGGGCGGACCTGAAGGCGACGGTGCCCACCTGCCCGGACTGGACGGTCGGTGACCTGACCCGGCACCTCGGCGGGGCGCTGCGCTGGATGGCGGAGACGGTGCGGACCCGGGCGACGGAGCCCGTGTCCGAGGAGCGGATCCCGGGTGCCGCGGGGCCCGACGACGGCGAGCCGGCGGCGCTGGGCGCCTGGCTGCGGGAGAGCGCGGCGCTGGCGGCCGGCGCGCTGTCGGAGGCCGGACCGGGCACCGCGGTGTGGAGCTGGACCGACGAGCGGAGCACGGACTTCTGGGTGCGGCGCGCGGTGCACGAGACCGTGGTCCACCGCGCGGACGCGGCGCTCGCGGTCGGCGTGCCGTACGAACTGGACCCCGAGGTCGCGGCCGACAGCCTGGAGGAGTGGCTGGAGATCGGGAGCCTGCCGCAGACGATGGAGCGGCGGCCGGAGCTGGCGCGGCTGCTGGGGCCGGGCCGGACGATCCATCTGCACGCCACCGACACCGACCCGGACAAGGACGGCGGGGAGTGGCTGATCGACCTCACGGGCGAGGCCATCACCTGGCGCCGGGGGCACGAGAAGGCCGCGGTGGCGCTGCGCGGGCCGATGAAGGACCTGCTGCTGGTGTTCTACCGGCGGCTGTCCGTGGAGGACGCGGATGTGACGGTCATCGGCGACCGCGCGCTGCTGGACGAGTGGCTGGAGCTGGTCAGCTTCGGGTGACCGGCCGCACTGTGGCTAGGCGTTGAGCTCGGCGAGGGTGCGCAGGGTGTGCGGGTCGGGGGCGGTGACCAGGAGGTCGGTGACCGGGCCCGCGCGCCACAACTCCAGCCGTTCGGCGAGGCGTTCGCGCGGGCCGACGAGGGAGATCTCGTCGGCGAAGGCGTCGGGGACGGCGCGCACGGCCTCCTCCCTGCGCCCCTCCAGGAAGAGCTGCTGGATCCGCCGAGCCGCCTCCTCGTACCCCATCCGCGCCATCAGGTCCGCGTGGAAATTCCGGGTCGCGTGCCCCATGCCGCCGATGTAGAAGCCGAGCATCGCCTTCACCGGCAGCAGCCCCTCCGCGACGTCGTCGCAGACCGCGGCGCGGACCATGGGCGCGACGCGGAAGCCCGCCGGCGCGTCGGCCAGCGCCGCCCGGTGGACGGAGACGCGCGTCGGCGACCAGTACAGCGGCAGCCAGCCGTCGGCGATGCGGGCGGTCTGCGCGATGTTCTTCGGGCCCTCGGCGGCGAGGAACAGGGGCAGTCCGGCGCGCAGGGGGTGGGTGATCGGCTTGAGCGGCCGGCCGAGGCCGGTGCCGTCCGGGCCGCGGTACGGATGGGCGTGGTAGCGGCCGTCCAGCGTCACCGGGCCGGCGCGGCGCAGCACCTGCCGTACGACGTCGACGTATTCGCGGGTCGCGGTCAGCGGGCTCTTGGGGAACGGCCTGCCGTACCAGCCCTCCACGACCTGCGGCCCGGACAGCCCCAACCCCAGCGTCAGCCGGCCGCCGCTGAGGTGGTCGAGGGTGAGCGCGTGCATCGCGGTGGCGGTGGGCGTGCGGGCCGCCATCTGCGCGATGCCGGTGCCCAGCCCGATCCGCGAGGTGTGGGCGGCGATCCAGGTGAGCGCGGTGAAGGCGTCCGAGCCCCAGGACTCCGCCGTCCACACCGAGTCGTAGCCCAACGCCTCGGCAGCGCGGGCGAGTTCGAGGTGGCGGGGGTCGGGTCCGCGGCCCCAGTAACCGAGCGCCAGTCCGAGCCGCATGCCGCTCCCTCCTGACGTACCGTCAGTTCGGTGCGGTGACTGTACGGGCCGCGGCCGGGGAAGGCAACGGCCCCCCGCCCACGGGAAGAGGGCGAGGGGCCGGGAATGCGGCAGGCGGGCGTCAGCCGCGCTGGATGCCGGTGGTGTCCTGCAGGACGCCGCGGCGGCCGTCCTGGGTCTGCGCGATCAGCGCCTGGCCGCGCTGCTCCACCGCGAGGTACCAGGTGCCGGGCGCCAGTTCGGCGATCGGCGTCGGGCTGCCGTCCTCGCCGTACAGCGGGCGGGCGACCGGAACCGCGAACCAGAACGGCGCGAACCCGTCGGCCGGCGCGGCGGTCTGCTGGTCGGCGGCGACGGGCGCCGGCTGGCCGGCCTGACCGCCCTGCGTGGGCTGCGGCTGGCCGCCGTACGAGGGCTGGCCGCCCTGCTGCTGAGCGCCCGGGTAGCCGTATCCCTGGCCCGGCACCTGCTGCTGCGCGCCCGGGTAGCCGTAGCCGGCGCCCGCGGGGTACGCGGACGGGGTGGCGGCGGGGGCGGTGACGAGCTGGGCCTGCAGCGCCGGGACGAGCGGCGCGGCGACGGCCGCGCCCGCGAGGATCAGCGCGGCGATGAAGCCGATGATGATGCCGGGGCCCGCGCTGCCGACGCCGATGATCGTCCAGAACGCGGTCCACGCGGCGAAGATCGTGATCGCGACACCGAACTGTCCCAGCTCGAGGCCGGCGATCTTGCGAGGCTGCGGCGTCATGCGGTGCACGACGATCAGCGCCGCACCGATGACACCCGCCAGGTAGATGCTCATGACGACCGGAAGCATGTCCCAGGCGTTGAAGCTCTCCAAGCCACCGGAGTAATCGAGGAACGAGGCGATGAACAGCAACACCGCTGCTCCGATCACCACGCCGTCGCCTCGTGTGAGGGATCGGATGTTCACGTAAGAAGTCCTTTGCCGTGTTTCGTCATGGGTCGTGCTGTCACCGATTGCGCACGGTGCGAGGCGCGGGGGTGGCCCCATCGTAAGGGGGAACCTACCGCCCCCTCCGCCGGGTCGTCTCGTCCGTATAAGGGGCGCGTCCGGCCCCTGCGGGCGGCGGCTGCCGCGGCTTCTCAGCCCCGCAGGAAGCCCGTGATGCCCTCGGTGATGCCGACGGCGGCCTTCTGACGCCAGGCGGGGTCGGTGAGGCGCGCGGCGTCCTGCGCGTCGCGCATGTTCCCGCACTCCAGGAAGACCTTCGGCACCCGGGAGAGGTTGAGCCCGCCCAGGTCGGTACGGGTGTCCAAGCCCTTGCCGGCGCCGATGTAGTTGGCCGGCGCGCTGCCGGTCGCCGCGACGAAGCGGCCCACGAGATGGTCGGCGAGGTTCCGCGACGGGCCGGTGATCTTACGGGTGTCCGCGCCGCCGCTGTGCACCACGCCGGGGCGGATCACGTGGAAGCCGCGGTTGCCGGCCCCGGCGCCGTCGGCGTGGATCGAGAGCGCGGCGTCCGCGTGCGCCTCGTTGCCGATCTCGGCGCGCTCGTCCACGCACGGGCCGTACGGGCGGTCGCCGTCCTGGGTGAAGACGACCTTCGCGCCTTCCTTCCGCAGCAGCGTGCGGGCACGGCGCGCCACGTCGAGCGTGAAGGACGCCTCCGCGTATCCGGCGTTGGTGGAGGTGCCGGTGGTGTCGCACTCCTTGCGCGCGTTGCCGACGTCGACCTGGCGCGCGATCTCCGCGGTGTGGTCGCGGTTGGTCGGATTGTGGCCGGGGTCGATCAGCACGACCTTGCCCCGGAGCGGTCCGCCCCGGCCCTCGTCGCCCTTGTCCCGGCCGCTCGTCCCCTCATGGCTCTTGCCCCCGTGGCTCTTGTCCCCGTCGTCCTCGCTCCGGCCGGCCGGCTGACCGGCGGGCGAGTGCGACCCGGCCGCCGCGGGCCGCTCCGGGCCCGGCCTGGCCTCGGACGCCGGACCGCTGCCGGTGGCGCCGCAGCCGGCGCAGCAGAGTGCTGTCAGTACCGCCGTCACGCCCAGCAGCGTGCGGACGGGGCGGCGGGAGGTGGGGGGAGTACTGCCGTTCGACACAGCGCGATCGTAACGTCCCGCGCCCGGAAGCCGGTGTTCCCGCGGGGCGCGTCCGCTGGCGCGTCCCGTCGCGCGTCCCTCAGATGCCGTCGCCCGTGCGCCGCAGGACGCGCAACGACCGGTGCGCCGAGACCTCCGTGAACGCGCCGGACTCCAGGGCGCGCCGGTAGACGCGGTACGGGGCCTGGCCCGTCCACTCGTCCACCGGGTCGGGGAAGACGTCGTGGATCACCAGCAGGCCGCCGGGCGCGACGTGCGGGGCCCAGCCCTCGTAGTCCGCCGTGGCGTGCTCGTCGGTGTGCCCGCCGTCGATGAAGACCAGGCCCGCCGGGGCCCGCCACAGCGCCGCGGCCTGCGGGGAGCGCCCGACGAGCGCGAGGACGTGCTCCTCCAGCCCCGCCGCGTGCAGCGTCCGCCGGAAGGTGGGCAGCGTGTCCATCCGCCCCACCTCGGGGTCGACGACCTCCGTGTCGTGGTACTCCCAGCCCGGCTGCTGCTCCTCGCTGCCGCGGTGGTGGTCCACGGTGACCGCGGTGACCCCGGTGGCGCGCGCGGCGTCGGCCAGCAGCAGCGTGGAGCGCCCGCAGTACGTGCCGATCTCGACCAGCGGCAGCCCGAGCGCGCCCGCCTCGACGGCCGCCGCGTACAGCGCGAGCCCCTCGTCCACGGGCATGAACCCCTTCGCCGCCTCGAACGCGGCGAGCGTCTCCGGCCGGGGAGCGGCGGTCATGGGCTTACCTCCAGGTGGCGGGCGCCGGGACTCGTTACCGACGCGTACATCCAGCTCATCGTGCCGCACGCCGGGCACGGGGGCGCGCGCGGGGGAGTCGTTACCCTCGTCGGGCCATCGTGATCAGTACGGGTGTACCGAGGGGGAGCGGATGACGGACGACGAGGGCGAGCGGGCGACGGGCGGCGGCCGGCGGAAGCGCAGGACGGCGATCGTGAGCACGGTGGCCGCGGGGGCGCTGTTCGCGGCCGGTGCCGGACTCTGGGCGACCGGTTCCTGGCCGTTCAAGGACCGTTACTGCTGGGGCGCCTGGCAAGAGGACAGTGGCGCGCTGGTCCTGGGGGACAAGGTGCTCTACGGGCAGGGCGCCGAGCGGACCGGCGCCGAGTCGGCGCCCCCGTCCCCCGAGCACCCGCGGGGCAGCTGCACGGTCACCGTGCACGCCGTCTCCGAGCCGGGCGGCGAGGACGGCCCGATCGACTACGACGAGCAGGTCCGGGTCCAGTACGGGCCGGTCCCGGTGGGCGCGGCGGACCGCAGGGAGTGGATCGCCACCCGGCTGGACGGCTCGGGCACGCCGCTCCCCGGCGGCCTGCCCGGCATGGTCGAGGAGGGCCATGCGGTGCTCGTACTGCCCGAGGAGTGCGACGTGGACGGCCGGCCCTCCGCGGTGACGGTCCGGCACACGGGTACCTCGGCGGACCGCGAGAACAGCGTGCCCATGGCCTCGGTCATCGGCACCCTGCCGCAGGTCACCGACCTGCTGCTGGCCGTGGCCGACAAGGGCATGGAGGCGGCGGGCTGCGCGCCGGACGAGCCGCTGCGCAGGACGGCGGAGCTCGGCCCGGAGCCGGGCGACCGGCTGCCGCAGAGCGAGGACCGGGACGTGTGCGGCCACCGCGGCGTCCGGCTCGGCCTCGACCCCGACCGGCGCTATCTGGTGCAGCCGGGCGTGGACCGCGCGGGACTCCAGTACTGCTCGCTGGACGAGTTCTGGGATCCCACGGTCCGCACCGAGTGGCGGGCGCACTTCCTCGCGACCTCGCTGCCGCGGCTGGCCGCGCTGTTCGACGGGCTGCCGGACGGGCGGGCGCGGGGGCTGGCGCGGGCCGAGTGCGACGGCCGGCCGACCGTGTTCTCGCTGTACACGAGCCCGGCGCTGCGGGAGCGTGCGAAGCCCTTCGCCGACCGGTCCTTCACCGCCTATGTGCGCTCGGCCGAGCGGCACTTGGGCTGCCCGGGCGCGGTGCCGAGTACCTGACCACCGGCGACCGCCCGGTAGCTGACTGGCCGTCAGCTCCAGCCTTCCGTCTTGCTGGAACCTGTTCTACTGTGCCCCGCATGGGGATCGGAATCGCGCGAGAGCAACGGGAGTTGGCGGCGGCGGTGCGCGGGTGGGCGACCCGTGCCGTGCCGTCCGAGGACCGGCGCAAGCTGCTCGACGCCGCGCCGGGGCCGGCCGGGCGGGCCGCCTGGTGGGCCGAGCTGGCCGCACAGGGGCTGCTCGGCCCGCAGCTTCCGGAGGAGTGCGGCGGGGGCGGCGGCGAGCTGCTGGACCTGGCCGTCGTCCTGGAGGAGACGGGCCGGGCCGGGCTGCCGGGGCCGTACCTGCCCAGCGCCCTGGCCGCCGAACTGCTGCACCGCGGTGGGCGGCCGGACCTTGTACGGGCCGTGGCCACGGGCGAGCGCATCGCCGCCGTCGCGCTGGAAGCGGGCGCGATGACGGCGGTCGAGGGTGCCGAGGGGTACGTCCTGGACGGCACGGCCCCGCCCGTACTCGGCGGCGGGGACGCCGATCTGCTGCTGCTGGCTGCCGAGACCGCCACCGGTACGGTCTGGCTGGCCGCCGACACCGGGACGACCGGGCTGACCGTCCGGGTGCCGCCCGGCGCCGATCCGACGCGCCCCGCCGCCGAAGTCACCGCGTCCGGCGCGCCGGTCTCCGCCGACCGCCTGGTCGCCGTCGACGCGGCGCTCGTACGGGACCTGGCCGGCACGCTGTTCGCCGCCGAGGCGTGCGGCACCGCCGCCTGGGCGCTGCGCACCGCGGCCGAGTACGCCGCCGTGCGCGAGCAGTTCGGGCGGCCCATCGGGCAGTTCCAGGCGGTCAAGCACCTGTGCGCGGAGATGCTCGTCCGGCTCGAACAGGCGCGGGCGCTCGTCTGGGACGCCGCCCGGGCCGTGGACGAGGCGCCGGAGGTGCGCGGGCTGGTGTCCGCGCTGGCCACCGCGACCGCCCTGGAGGCCGCGTTCACCTGTACCAAGGACTGCATCCAGATACTCGGCGGCATCGGCTTCACCTGGGAGCACGACGCGCATCTGTACCTGCGCCGGGCGACCGTGGCCCGGCAGCTGCTGGGCGGCCCGTCCGCGCACCGGCAGCGCGCGGCCCGGTACGGCGCGGC
>NZ_JBEPFC010000171.1:0-15120 GCF_040301705.1 Streptomyces sp. NPDC000151
GGCGGGCGGCGCGCCGGGCGGCCTCGCCGGGGTCGCCACCGCCGTCGTGGTCGCCCCCGCCGCCCCGGCCCAGCGGCAGCAGCAGGACCACGCCCGCGTCCCGGGCGGCGGCCAGGCCGTGCCGGGTCGCGGCGAGGTGGGAGGCGGCCGACCACAGACGCTGCCGGGCGGTGGCGCCGGCGCCTTCGGGGCCCGCGGCGGCAACGGCGCCGTCCGCCGGTGCCGGGTCCTCGGCGGCCGGGTCCTCGATGCGGGCGGCGAGCACGACGTGCGGCGCGTCCAGGTCGGCGGCGACCCGCGCGGCGCGCTCGCGCAGCAGCCGCGGGTCGCGGTCGGGGGCGTCCAGCAGGTCGTCGAGCAGTTCGCCGCGTACTCGCTGCTCGGCCTCGCCCGCGGTACGGCGGGCGAGCAGCAGCAGGGAGGTGACCATGGCGGCGCGTTCCAGGGTGCGCTGGTCGACGGGGTCCAGGCGGGGGTGGCCGCGCAGCACGAGCGCGCCCAGTACCTCGCTGCCGGAGCGGACGGCGGCCACCCAGTCGTCGCCGTCGCGCACGGCGTGGCCGTCGGCGCGGGAGCGGTCCAGGGCCTCGGCCGGCACCCGCTCGGCGTCGGTGAACTCCACGGTGCCGTCGAGTACTTCGGCGACGGCCGCGGCCACGTCCTGTACGCCGCCACCGCGCAGCACCAGCTCGGCGAGCCGGTCGTGGACGTCGGAGGCGCGCTCGATGACGCCGCTGCGGTCGCGGATGATCTCGTTCGCGGCCTCCAGCTCGGTCATCGCCTTGCGGGTCTCGGCGAGGAGGTGGGCGGTGTCGATGGCGACGGCCGCGTGTGCGGCGTGCGCGGAGAGCAGGGCGATCTCGGCGTGGTCGAAGACGCGGACCCGGCGGTCGGCGGCGAAGAGCACGCCGATGACGCCGCTGCCGAGCTTCAGCGGCACGCCGAGGATCGCGACCAGCCCCTCGTCCCGTACGCCGGTGTCGATCGTGCGGGTGTGCTGGAAGCGCGGGTCGTCGAAGTAGCTGTCGGTGACGTAGGGGCGGGCGGTCTGCGCGACCAGGCCGCCCAGCCCCTCCCCCATGCCCAGCCGCAGCTGCTGGAAGCGTGCTGAGACCGAGCCGTCGGTGACCCGCATGTAGGTGTCGCCCGCGACCGGGTCGTTGAGGGTCATGTACGCGGTCTCGGTGCCGAGCAGGGAGCGGGCCCGCTGGACGATGGCCCGCAGCACGGCGTCCAGGTCCCGGAGTCCGGCCAGGTCGTGCGCGGTCTCGTACAGCGCGGACAGCTCGGCCTCGCGGCGCCGCCGGCCCTCCAGCTCCGTACGGACGCGCAGCGCCAGCAGCTTGGCGTGCTCCAGGGCCGCCAGCCGCTCGGGGGAGGCGCCGTCGGCCCGGGCCCGCAGCACGGCGCGTTCGAAGTCCTCGGCGGGCGCGCCGGTGGCGAGCAGGTCGAGGAAGGGGGTCTCGGCCGGTTCGGCGGAAGCCCGGGCGGGCTGCTGGGGTGGCATGGACCCAGGGATACCGCCGGTACGGTGTGGCGCGCCAGCCGCGGGGCTCGCGGCCCGCTCCCCGGCGCCGGCGGCGGGGCCGCGCCGGGCCGGGACCGCTCCCCCGCCACCGGCCGCCGGGCCGCCCGAGGTCAGTGCGCCGTCCATCCGCCGTCCATGGCCAGCGAGGTGCCGGTGATGAACGACGCCTGGGGACTGCAGAGGTACGCGACGGCGTCGGCGACCTCGGCCGGCTCGACCAGCCGCTTCACGGCGGTATCGGCGAGCAGGACCTCGGTGAGCACCCGCTCGGCGGGGATGCCGTGCGCCTCGGCCTGGTCGGCGAGCTGCTTCTCGACCAGCGGGGTGCGGACGTAGCCGGGGTTGACGCAGTTGGAGGTGACGCCGTGCTCGGCGCCCTCCAGGGCCGCGACCTTGGAGAGGCCCTCCAGGCCGTGCTTGGCGGCGACGTAGGCGGACTTGTAGGGCGAGGCGCGCAGGCCGTGCACGGAGGAGATGTTGACGATGCGGCCCCAGCCCTGCGCGTACATGTGCGGCAGCGCGCCGCGCACGAGGCGGAAGGGCGCCTCCAGCATGACCTTCAGTACGGTCGCGAAGACGTCGGGCGGGAATTCCTCGATGGGGCGGACGAGCTGGATCCCCGCGTTGTTGACGAGGATGTCGGCGCCGGCCGCGGTCTCCTCGGCGGCGTCCAGGTCGGTGAGGTCGAGGGTGATCGACTGCAGGGCGCCGGGCAGGCCCTTCGCCCGGTCGGCGAGGCGGGCGAGCCCGTCGCCGTCCCGGTCGACCGCGCGGACGGTGGCGCCGGCCGTGGCCAGCCGCAGCGCGCAGGCGGCGCCGATGCCACTGGCCGCGCCGGTGACGAGTGCGGTGCGGCCCCCGAGGTCGGGCCCTGCGACGTCGGTACCTGGTGTGGAGGTGGCGCTCATGGGCGTCACCCTAAGCAGCGCGCGGTTCCATACCGATGTGGGGCGGGACCACAAGACGCGGCATGGGCATGTGGGCGGGGCCCTCAGCGCACGCCGCGGGGGCGGAACTGGACGCTGATGCGGGGGCCGACCGGGCGGGCCGTCTTGGGGATGGCGTGGTCCCATGTGCGCTGGCAGGAGCCGCCCATGACGATCAGGTCGCCGTGCCCGAGGGGGCGGCGGACAGTCGCCCCGCCGCCGTCCCGGGGCCGCAGGACCAGCGCCCTGGGCTCGCCGACGGAGAGGATCGCGACCATGGTGTCCTGGCTGCGGCCGCGGCCGATGCGGTCGCCGTGCCAGGCGACGCTGTCCTCGCCGTCGCGGTAATAGCACAGCCCGGCCGTGCGGAACGGCTCGCCGAGCTCGGCGGCGTAGTGCGCGCTGAGCGCGTCCCGGGCCTCGGCGAGCACCGGGTGCGGCAGCTCCTCGTCCTCGCCGTAGTGGCACAGCAGCCGGGGCACGTCGACGACGCGCTCGTACATCTGGCGCCGCTCGGCGTGCCAGGGGACCTGCCCGGCCAGCTTTTCGAACACCTCGTCGGCGCCGGTCAGCCAGCCCGGCAGCACGTCGATCCAGGCGCCGAGCCCGAGGACCGTGCGTGCGAGCCCGTCCAGGGGGCGCAGGCCGATCTCGTCGGTCCCTGCGAAGAGGGAACTCTGGAGGTGGGTGGTGGCCATGGGGCCAGCGTACGCCCTGTTCGAATTTTTGTACGAATACCGTGCGGGTCACGAATCGTGGAACACCGCCGCCAGCTCCCCCCGCGACCGCACCCCGACCTTCGCGTACACATGCGTGAGGTGGTACTGCACGGTCTTCACGGACAGGAACAGCTCCGCCGCGGCCTGCTGATTGCTCATCCCCCGCGCGACCAGCCGGGCGACCGCCCGTTCCTGCGCGGTGAGCCGCGAGAACTCCTCGGCGCCGCGCCGCGCGTTCAGCCCGCCCGCCTGCAGCTCCCGCTCGCAGCGCTCGACATACGTGCGCGCGCCCAGCAGGACGTACGCGTCCCGGGCGTTCTGCAGCAGCGCGTCCGCCTCCCGGCGCTTGCCCGCCCGGCGCAGCGTCTGCCCGTACGCGTAGCTCACCCGCGCCCGGTCGTACGGCAGCGGCAGATGCTCCAGGTGGGCCAGCGCGCCTTCGAAGTGGGCGCGCGCCGCGTCCAGGTCCCCCTCGGTGCCGGCGATCCGGCCGCGTACGTAGCCGAGCCTGGCCATCGTGGAGCGGTGGCCGCGGTCGGCGGCCAGCTCCTCGAAGGGCCGCAGGAAGGCGTCGGCCTCGGGGACCCGGTTGGTCATCACCAGGGCGTTGGCGTAGACGTCCTGCCAGGGCCAGAAGCCGGGCTCGTCGATGCCCTCGCGCTGCCGCAGCCGCAGTACCGGCTCCAGTGCGGCGGTGACGCGTTCGTACTGGCCGCGGGCCTCGGCGACCTGGGCGCGGGCCAGGGAGGCGGGCACCACCATCGCCTCGTAGTGCTGCATGTCGGCGGACGCCTGCCGGGCGTGGTGGTAGGCGGTCGGCCAGTCGCCGCGCAGCGCGTGGATCTGCGCCCCCGTCCAGTGCACGAGCGGCCGCAGCAGCTCCATCCGTACCTCGGTGAGCTGGGCCGCTGCCCGGTCGACGGTGCGCACCGCGTCCTGCCAGGCGCCCAGCGCGAACTGGGTGCGGGCCAGCCATGCCTGCGCCCAGAGCGAGATGCGGGTGGAGCCCATCCGGAAGCCGGTCGGCACGGCGCCCTCCAGCTCGCGCCGCGCGGCCTCCGGCTCGTCCATCGCCAGGTCCATCCAGCCGCGCCCCATCTGCACCCGCTGCGACTGGGCGCCGCTGGAGATCCGGGCCAGTACGTCGTCGTAGGCGTGCGCGGCCTCCTCGGCGCGGCCCATGGCGGCGAGCCCGAGCCCGAGGATGGCCTCCGACTCCACCGCCGAGGGCTCCATCGGGCCGACCAGGTCGACGGCCTTGCGTGCCCAGTGGACGAGGTCGGCGGCGCGGCAGCGGCCGAGGGAGTGCAGTACCCAGCGGTGGCAGATCGCGGCGGCCAGCTCGGGGCGGCGGACCGGGTCGCAGCGCTCCCACGCCTGGGTGAGCCGTACCTCGGCCTCCTCGGGGCGGCCGCGGGTGATCGCGAGGTAGCCGAGGACGGAGTCGCGCAGCGCGCCGGGCGGGAAGCTCTCCAGCTCGGCGGCGAAGGTCTCGGCCTGCGGCCGGTCCCCCGCGCCGACCAGCGCGTCCACGGCGCGCAGCAGCCGGTCCCTGCGGGTCGCGCGGGCCGGGCTGAGCCGGCTCGCGGCGACCAGCGCGCCCGCCACCTGGGACCAGGCGCCCTCGGCCGCCCGGTCGGCGGCGAAGCGGTCCAGGTCGTCGGCGAGCTCGGCGTCGGCGGCGGGGGTGGCGGCGACGCGGTGCATCAGGCGGCGGCCGTGGTCCTCGACGATCTCCGCGGCCCGGCGGTGCAGGTCGCCGCGTTCGACCAGGCCGAGCGCGCCGTGCACGGCGGCCCGTACGAGCGGGTGCGGGAAGGTGAGCAGGGTCAGACCGGGGCCGTCGGTCCTGGTCAGCAGCCCGGCCCGGCAGGCTTCGTCGACGGCGGCGAGCGGCTCGGCGACGCCGGACAGCTCGGCGGCCTCGGCGAACGGCACCGACTCGCCGAGCGCCGCGCACGCCTCGATCAGGGTGCGGGCCTGCGGGCCGCAGGCGTCGAGCCGGCGGTGCACGGCCGAGGCGTACCGCCGGGGCGCGGGCAGCGCGGGCTGCCAGTCGCGCCAGATGCCGGCCGGCACCTCGTGCAGCAGGTCGGTGAGGTAGAGGGGGTTGCCGCGGGTGTGGCGGCAGAGGATGCGCGCGGCGGGGAGCGAGAGGTCGACGCGGGCCGCGCTCCAGGCGAGCTGCTGGACGTCCTCCGGGGTGAGCGGGCCCAGGCGCAGCGCGCCGTCCCGGTAGGCGGCGAGGAAGTCCAGCACGTCGACCGGCAGCCGGTCCAGCCGGTCGTCGGCCGCGACCAGTACGACCAGTGCTTTTTCGGTGGACATCCGGCGCACTGCGGAGGCGACGGCGCGCAGCGAGGCGGCGTCGGCCCAGTGCGCGTCGTCGATGACGACGACGGTGGTGGTGTCCTCGGCGTGCGCGCTCCAGATCTCGTGCAGCCGGCGGCCGGCGGCGAGCGGGTCCGGTGGCTTCGTGGCCGCGTCGTCGTCCGGTGCGAGCGCCGCGCCCGCGGCCTTGGCGAGTTGGTCGGCGACGCCGAGGTCCAGCTCGTTCTCCCAGCGCACGCCGCTCGCGCGGTGCACGCGCAGCGGTCCCGGTCCGGCCTCGCCATCTCCATTCAAGCTGTGTTCGGCCAGGAAGTGCTCGACCAGCGCGGTCTTGCCCATGCCGGACGCGCCCTCGACCAGGACGATCGAGGGGTGTCCGGCGCGGGCGGCGGCCAGCAGGCGGTCCAGCGCCGCCAGCTCGGCCTGCCGGCCCGCGGGGCCCCGCCGGACCGTCTCGGGGGCGCCGTCCGGAAGGGGGCTCGCGCCCTCGTGATCGTCCATCGTGTTCACATTAGCGGTGCACGGGCGGCCGCTCGCGCGGGCCGCTCACCCCTGGTCACCACCGGCCACGGGCAGCACCGAAGCGGTGATGTAGGACGCCTCGTCGGAGGCCAGGAAACAGATCGCGGCGGCCTGCTCGTCCAGCTTCCCGTACCGCTTGAGCAGCGAGGACTCCACAGTCTGGTCGACGATCTGCTGGTACCAGGCGCGCTCTTGCCCGTCCGCCGCGGCGGGTCCGCGGGCGACCCTGCGGGGCGGGGCGTCGGTGCCGCCGGGCGCGGTGGCGACGACGCGGATGCCGTACGGGGCCGCCTCCAGCGCCAGTGCGGAGGTGATGCCGTTGACGCCGCCCTTGGCCGCGGCGTACGGGACGCGGTTGACGCCGCGGGTGGCCACCGAGGAGACGTTCACGATCGTGCCGGAGCGCTGCGCGATCAGATGCGGGAGCGCCGCGTGGCAGGTCCACAGCGTGGGGAAGAGCGAGCGCTGCACCTCGGCATGGATCTGCTCGGGCGTGTAGTGCTCGTAGGGCTTGGCCCAGATGGTGCCGCCGACGTTGTTAACCAGGACGTCGATCCGGCCGAGGCGTTCGCGGGCCGCCTCGGTGGCGCGCGAGGCCTCCTCGTACTTCTCCAGGTCGGCGGTGACGGCGTAGGCGGTGGCGCCCGCGGCGGTCAGCTCGGCGGCCACCTCGTGCACCAGCTCCGAGCGGTCCACGAGCGCGACGTCGGCGCCCTCCGCGGCCAGCCGCCGGGCGACGCACTCGCCGATGCCCTGTGCCGCGCCGGTGACCACGGCCTTCTTGCCGGCGAACCGGCCGGGGAAGTGGGTCATCGGGCGGCGCCCGCGAGTTCGGTGGCTCCGGTGGGGGCGAACTTCTCGTTGTGGAAGTGGGCGGGTGTGACGCCCTGTCGCCGCAAGTGGTCGCGTACGCCTTCGACCATGGGCGGCGGCCCGCAGACGTACACGTCCACGTCACCGTCGTGGAGGTGCTTCGGCTCCAGCCGCTCGGTCACGTACTCCTTGACGCAGGTGTCGTAGGTGAATCCGGGGATCACCGCTGCGTAGTCGGCAAGGGTCTCCAGGCGGACCAG
Source organism: Streptomyces sp. NPDC000151 (assembly GCF_040301705.1). Lineage (NCBI taxonomy): Bacteria > Bacillati > Actinomycetota > Actinomycetes > Kitasatosporales > Streptomycetaceae > Streptomyces > Streptomyces sp. NPDC000151. Next base: position 7,100 of record NZ_JBEPFC010000171.1, read on the forward strand.
GTCCCGCTCGGACGAGACGCCGTACACGAGGTGGACGGGGTGCCCTGGCGGCTGCGTGGTCAGCTTCTCCAGCATCGACAGCAGCGGGGCGAGTCCGGTGCCGCCCGCCAACAGCAGCGCGGGACGGGTGAGTTCGCGCAGATAGAAGCTGCCCATCGGGCCGGTGAAGTCGATCCGGTCGCCGAGCTCGGCACGGTCGCGCAGATAGCTCGACATCGCGCCGTCCTCGGTGAGGCGGACGAGGAAGGAGACCAGGCCCTCGGCGGGGCCGTTGCTGAAGGAGTACGACCGGGTGACGTCCGTGCCGGGCACGGCGACGTTGACGTACTGGCCGGGAAGGAAGGCCAGCGCGCCGCGGTCGTCGAGTTCGAGCGTGAAGGCGACGGTGGACTCCGACAGCTTCTCCAGTGCGACCAGGGTCGCGCCGTGCGTGGCGGCCGCCGTCTTCGCGGCGTCGGAGGTGGTGGGGATGCGGAGCACCAGGTCGCTCTGCGGGGTCATCTGGCAGGGCAGTGCGTACCCCTGCGCGGCCTCCTCGTCGGTCAGCGCCTCCTCGATATAGTCGCCGCCGTCGTAACTGCCGCTCTCACAGAGGGACTTGCAGGTGCCGCAGGCGCCGTCGCGGCAGTCGAGGGGGATGTTGATGCGTGCCTTGTACGAGGCGTCGGCGACGGTTTCGTCCGGTCCGCAGGTGACGAACCGGGTGATGCCGTCCTCGAAGCTCAGGGCGACCTGGTAGCTCATGGTGAACTCGATTCGGGGAGGATGGGCGAGTGATCAGATGTGGTAGATGTCGACCACGTGGTGAATGCGGTCGTTCTTCAGAACGACCTTCTTCTTCCTGATCAGTGGGGTCTCGCCCGAGAAGTCGATGGTGTAGAACGACGTCCCGAAGTACGGGTCGATGTTCTGGTAGCGGTAGTACAGCGTGTGCCAGTTGAAGCGGATGTCGATCTCGTCGCCGCGGCGCTCGACGACCTCCACGTTGGCGATGTGGTGGCCGGTGCGCGGCTCGGGGAGGCTGGTGGCGCTGGAGCGGTCCGTGCGGATGCGGAAGACCCGGTCCTCCAGGCCGCCGCGGTTGGCGTAGTAGATCAGCGAGATCTCCGTCCGCGGGTCGCGGGTCAGCTCGTCGTCGTCCGCCCAGGCCGGCATCCAGAACTCCACGTCCGGGTGGTAGCACTCCAGCCACTTCTCGAACTCGCGGTCGTCGAGGTAGCGGGCCTCGCGGTAGAGGAACTGGCGGATGTCCTCAAGGGTGACGGTGGCCGTCTCGGCGATGGTGGTCATGATCTCGCTCCTTACCGGCCGGTCTGCTGGGTCGCGGCGTCCTCGGCGGCCACCGCGGCGCGCATGGTGTCCAGCCAGTACCCGTGCTGGATCGGGTAGAGGGTCTCGTCCTCGGTGCGCGCGCCACTGGCGATCGGATTGATGCCGAGCTTCTTTGCGTCCTCGTCCGGGCCCTCGATCTTGTGCGCCACGCCGCGGCTGAGGTCGTTCCAGGGCGCAGCGCCCGCCAGGTAGGTCTTCTGGCAGGAGCGGAACTCCTCCAGGTCGTCCGGGGTGGCCATGCCGGAGGCGTTGAAGAAGTCCTCGTACTGGCGGATGCGGTTGGCGCGGGCCTCGGCGCTCTCGCCCTTGGGGGCGATGCAGTAGATCGTGACCTCGGTCTTGTCCACGGAGATCGGGCGGAAGTGCCGGATCTGGGAGCTGAACTGGTCCATCAGGTAGACGTTCGGGTACAGGCACAGATTGCGCGAGTACTCGATCATCCAGTTGGCCTTGTCCTCGCCGAACTCGGCGACCAGCTCTTCCCGGCGCTCGTTCAGCGAGCGGTTGGAGGGGTCCTCCCAGCGGGTCCACAGCAGCAGGTGGCCGTGCTCGAAGGAGTAGTAGCCGCCCTTCTGGCGGGCCCAGGTGCCGGCGTCCATGTTCTTGGTGTCGTTGGTGGACTCGCCGGAGGAACGGCGGGCCGTGGTGGCCGCGTAGTTCCAGTGGGTGGCGGAGACGTGGTAGCCGTCGGCGCCGTTCTCCGCCTGGACCTTCCAGTTGCCGTCGTAGGTGTAGGTGGAGGAGCCGCGCAGCACCTCCAGGCCCTCCGGGGACTGGTCCACGATCATGTCGATGATCTTGGTGGCCTCGCCGAGGTGCTCGGTGAGCGGTAGGACGTCCGGGTTGAGGCTGCCGAAGAGGAAGCCGCGGTAGTTCTCGAAGCGGGCGACCTTGGTCAGGTCGTGCGAGCCGTCCTTGTTGAACTGCTCCGGGTAGCCGGCGCCGCGGCCGTCCTTGACCTTCAGCAGCTTGCCGGAGTTGTTGAAGGTCCAGCCGTGGAACGGACAGGTGAAGGTGGTGCGGTTGTCCGTCTTGCGGCGGCAGAGCATCGCGCCGCGGTGGCTGCAGGCGTTGATCAGCGCGTTGAGCTCGCCGTCCTTGCTCCGCGAGAGCACCACGGGCTGGCGGCCGATGTACGTCGTGAAGTAGTCGCCGACCTCGGGGAGCTGCGTCTCGTGGGCGAGGTAGACCCAGTTGCCCTCGAAGATGTGCTTCATCTCCAGCTCGAAGATCTCCTCGTCCGTGAAGATCTTCCGCCGGGCGCGGTACACACCGCGCTCCTCGTCCTCCACCAGGGCGTCGTCCAGGATCGCCCGGGTGCCGACCGACGTCTGCGTCATGGTCCCTCCAAACCTGCGCCCGGCCCCGTCGTCCCGTCGGGGTTCTTACGGCCGCTTTTCAGCACCATGGCAGCGGGATGGCGACGCCACCCCGGGCATTTCCCCAGGGTTAACCCAGGGCCTCATCCATATTCCTTGCATATCAATCAGCGGGAAAAGAGTATTTCTCTCGTCTGAGACCGGCTGCCTACGATGAGCCGCATCCGGCGGCAAGGAAGCCAAGGAGGCCCTCATGGAACTGCGCCACCTGCGCTATTTCGTCGCCGTCGCCGAGACCCGCCACTTCGGCCGGGCCGCGGAGAACCTGCACATGGCACAGCCCCCGCTGTCGCAGGCGATCCGGCAGCTGGAGGCGGATCTCGGGGTCGAGCTCTTCACCCGTACCACCCGCCAGGTGGCCCTGACCGGGGCCGGCGAGGTCTTCCGTACCGACGCGCTGCGCATCCTGCAGTCCGTCGACGAGGCGACCACCCGCGTGCGGCGCTTCGCCAAGGGCGCGGAGGGCATCCTGCGGCTCGGCCTGACCGGGACCGCCTGCTACCGGCAGCTCCCCGCGATCGCCCGGCTGGTCAAGGAGGAGATGCCGGGGGTGGCGCTGGAGATCCAGACCGAGCTGCTGACCCCGGCGCAGGAGCTGGCCCTCAGCGAGAACCGTCTCGACGTGGGCATGCTCCGGCCGCCGGTCCGCCAGGAGGGCATCGTCTGCCGGGAGGTCGCCCGGGAGCCGCTGGTACTGGCGGTCCCCGAGGACCACTGGCTGAGCGAGGCGGAGACCGCCGAGGTCGCCCAGCTGCGCCACGAGAACTTCATCATGTACGCGGTCAACTCCCGCTCCGTCGTCAACGACGCGGTCACCAGGAGCTGCCTCGCGGCGGGCTACTACCCGCACTGCGCACACGATGTCACCGAGACCTCGACCGCGCTGGCGCTCGTCGCCGCCGGTCTGGGCATCGCCCTGCTCCCCGACTCCGTCCGCTCGGTCTCCCGCGACGGCGTCGTCTTCAAGCCCGTCCGGGGCGCGGAGACCGTCGGACTCGCCCTCGCCTGGCGCGAGAACGACGCCTCTCCCCTGCTGGAGACGCTGCTCGGCGTCCTGGAGTCGCACGACGTATTCGTCCCGGACCGCGCCGCCGAGGACCGATAAGACCACCGCAATCGAGGACCGATGAAGATCACCGCCATCGAGGCGATCCCGTTCGCCATCCCCTACAAGAAGCCGCTGAAGTTCGCCAGCGGCGAGGTCCACACGGCCGAACACGTCCTCGTGCGCGTCCACACCGACGACGGCCCGGTGGGCGTCGCCGAGGCACCGCCCCGCCCCTTCACCTACGGCGAGACCCAGGAATCGATCGTCGCCGTCATCGACAAGGTCTTCGCGCCGCAGCTCACGGGCCTCGCCCCGACGGCGCGCGAGGCCGTGCACGCCCGGCTGAACCGTACGGTCGGCAACCCCACCGCCAAGTCGGCCGTGGACATGGCCCTTTGGGACGTCATCGGGCAGTCGCTCGGCATCTCCGTCACCGAACTGCTCGGCGGCTACACCGACCGGATGCGGGTCTCGCACATGGTGGGCTTCGCACCGCCGGAGGAGATGGTCGCCGAGGCGCAGCGGATCCGCGACACGTACGGCATCACTACCTTCAAGGTGAAGGTCGGCCGCCGCCCGTTCCAGCTCGACGTCGAGGCCTGCCGCGCACTGCGCGCGGAACTGGGCGACGAGGTCGAGCTGTACATCGACGGCAACCGCGGCTGGACGGCGTCGGAGTCGGCCCGCGCGCTGCGCGCCATGGACGGCCTGGACCTGACGCTGGCCGAGGAGCTGTGCCCGGCCGACGACGTGCTGGGCCGCCGCCGGCTGGTCACGCACACGGACATCCCGTTCGTCGCCGACGAGAGCGCCACCCGCCCCGGCGAGGTGACCCGCGAGCTGCTGTCCGGTTCGGCGACGGCCATCAGCATCAAGACCGCCCGTACCGGCTTCACGTACTCCCAGCGCGTGCACCACCTCTGCGAGGGGCTGGGCGTCGAGGCGGTGATGGGCAATCAGATCGACGGTCAGATCGGCACGCTGTGCACCGCGGTCTTCGGATCCGCTTACGAGCTGACCGCCCGCCGGGCCGGCGAGCTGTCCAACTTCCTCGACATGAGCGACGACCTGCTCGCCGAGCCGCTGCGGATCGAGGACGGCACGCTGCGCGTCCGCGAGAGCGCCGGCCTCGGCATCGAGTTGGACCCGGAAAAGCTGGCGCGTTACCGCCAGGACACCTGAACGACCAGAGGAGCAGAGCCATGACTGACAGCACTCAGGCCACCGCCGCCGCGTCCGGCGCCTCGGCCACCGAGGCGTTCCGCGCCAAGCAGCGGTCCGAGGCAGCCTCCAGCAAGGAGCGCGTCGACACCCTGGCCACCGAGGTCATCACCGCGGTGCACGACGTCATCCGCCGCCACAAGGTGACGTACGCGGAGTACGACGCGCTGAAGGCGTGGCTGATCGGCGTCGGCCAGGACGGCGAATGGCCGCTCTTCCTCGACGTGTGGATCGAGCACGTCGTCGAGGAGGTCGCGAACGAGAACCGCGAGGGCAGCAAGGGCACCATCGAAGGCCCCTACTACGTCCCCGACTCGCCGCAGCACGAGGCCGAGACGACCCTGCCGATGCGCGCGGACGAGGCCGGCACGCCGCTGCTCTTCCAGGGCCAGGTCACCGACGTCGAGGGCAAGCCGCTGGCCGGCGCGCACGTGGAGATGTGGCACGCCGACGACGACGGCCTGTACTCGCAGTACGCGCCGAACCTGCCGGAGTGGAACCTGCGCGGCACCGTCGTCGCCGACGACCGGGGCAACTTCAGGATCCACACGATCCAGCCCGCGCCGTACCAGATCCCCACCGACGGCTCCTGCGGCAAGCTGATCGCCGCGGCCGGGTGGCACGCCTGGCGCCCCGCGCACCTGCACCTGAAGGTGTCCGCGTCCGGCCACCAACTCATCACCACCCAGCTGTACTTCCAGGGCGGCAGCCATGTCGAGGACGACATCGCCTCGGCCGTGAAGCCCGAGCTGATCCTCGACCCGAAGCCCGCCGCGAGCGGCACGGGCAACGAGGTCACCTACAACTTCGTGATGGACCGGAGCTGAGCACATGCTGTTCGCAGTGAAGATGGACGTGAACCTCCCCACGGACCTGGACCCCGAGCTCAGGGCCGACACGATCGCCCGCGAGAAGGCGTACTCCCAGAAGCTCCAGAAGGCCGGGAAGTGGCCGCACATCTGGCGGTGCGTCGGCCAGTACTCCAACCTCAGCGTCTTCGACGTCGAGTCCAACGACGAGCTGCACGACATCCTCTGGGGCCTGCCGCTCTTCCCGTACATGTCCCTCGAGGTGACGCCGCTGGCCGTACACCCCTCCGACATCAACGCCTGACGGAGCGGTCCATGGACAAGGTCGTGGCCACCGCCGCTGCAGCGGTGGCGGATGTACGGGACGGCGCCTCGTTCGCCGTCGGCGGTTTCGGGCTCAGCGGCGTCCCCGACGTGCTGATCCAGGCGCTGTACGAGACCGGCGCGGGCGGGCTGGGCGTGGTCTCCAACAACTGCGGCGTGGACGGCGGCGGTCTGGGCATCCTGCTCGCCGCCGGCCGGATCGCCCGGGTGACCGGCTCCTATGTCGGCAACAACAAGGAGTTCGCCCGCCAGTACCTCGCCGGGGAACTGGAGTTGGAGCTCACCCCGCAGGGCACGCTCGCCGAGCGGCTGCGGGCCGGCGGCTGCGGCATCCCGGCGTTCTTCACCCCGGCCGGGGTGGGCACGGACGTCGCGGACGGCGGCATGGTGCTGCGGTACGCGCCGGACGGGACAGTGGCCGAGGCGTCGCCGCCCAAGGAGGTACGCGAGTTCGACGGCGTGCCGTACGTGATGGAGCGCGGCATCACCACCGACTTCGCGCTCGTCCGGGCCGCGAAGGGCGACCGGCACGGCAACCTCGTCTTCAACAAGGCGGCGCGCAACTTCAACCCGCTCGCGGCGATGGCCGGCAGGGTCACCGTCGCGGAGGTGGAGGAGCTGGTCGAGCCGGGCGTGCTGGACCCGGACGAGGTGCACCTGCCCGGCGTGTTCGTCCAGCGGGTGGTCGAGCTGACGCCGGCGCAGGCCGCCGACAAGCACGTGGAGAAGAGGACGGTGCGCGCCTGATGGCTTGGACCAGGGAAGAGATGGCCGCCCGGGCCGCGGGCGAGCTGCGCGACGGCGACTATGTGAACCTCGGCATCGGGCTGCCCACGCTGGTGCCCAGCTTCCTGCCCGAGGGCGTGGATGTCGTGCTCCAGTCGGAGAACGGGCTGCTGGGCGTCGGCCCGTACCCGGCCGAGGACGAGGTCGACCCGGACCTGATCAACGCGGGCAAGGAGACCGTCACGGTCCTTCCCGGCGCGGCGTTCTTCGACTCCGCGCTCTCCTTCGGCATGATCCGCGGCGGCCACATCGACACCGCGATCCTCGGCGCCATGCAGGTCTCGGCCCGCGGCGACCTGGCGAACTGGATGATCCCGGGGAAGATGGTCAAGGGCATGGGCGGCGCGATGGACCTGGTGCACGGCGCCCGCCGGGTGGTCGTGGTCATGGACCACACCGCCAAGGACGGCAGCCCGAAGATCGTCGCCGACTGCTCGCTGCCGCTGACCGGCCGGGCCTGCGTCCACCGGATCATCACCGACCTGGGCGTCCTGGACGTCACCGAGGACGGTCTCGTACTGGTGGAGACCGCGCCGGGGGTGACGCCCGAGGAGATCGCCGCACGCACGGCGGCCCCGGTCCGCGTGCCCGCCCCGCTTCCGCAGGAGAGCCCGTGACCAGCACCGATGTTCAGCTGCTCCACCACCGCCTGGACGGCCCCGAGGACGCGCCGCCGCTCGTGCTCGGCCCGTCGCTGGGCACCTCGCTCGCCGTGTGGGAGCCGCAGCTGGCCGAACTCACCCGCACCCACCGCGTGCTCCGCTTCGACCTCCCCGGGCACGGCGGGACGCCCGTCGGCGTGCTGGCGGACCCGACGCCCGGCAGCACGACCGTCGCGGACCTCGCCCAACTCGTCCTGGACCTCGCCGGCCACCACGGCTGGCGCGCCTTCCACTACGCCGGCATCTCGCTCGGCGGCGCGATCGGCGCGCACCTGGCCGTGCACCACGCCGACCGGCTCGCCTCGCTCGCGATGATCTGCTCCTCGGCCCGCTTCGGCGACCCGGCGGGCTGGCGGGAGCGCGCCGCCACGGTGCGCGCGCACGGTACGGCGGCGCTGCTGCAGCCGACGCCGGGCCGTTGGTTCGCCGATCCCGGTACGGCGGCGGGCCCGCCCGGCAC
>NZ_JBEPFC010000172.1:0-15089 GCF_040301705.1 Streptomyces sp. NPDC000151
GCGCGAGGCCGCGCGGCTGCGGTCGGCCGCGGAGAGCGCGGGCGCCTGATGGCGGCCCCGAGCGCCGCCACCCGGGAACGGCACCCCGTGGACGAGGTGCCGCCGCTCGGCCGGACGCTCGTCCTGGGCCTCCAGCACGTCCTCGTCATGTACACCGGCTCGCTCGCCGTCCCGCTGCTCTTCGGGTCCGCCGCACACCTGCCGCAGGACACGATCGCCCTGCTCATCACGGCGGACCTGCTGGTCGCCGGGGTGATCACGGTGGTGCAGAGCGTGGGCGCCGGGCGCGTGCTGGGGGTGCGGCTGCCCGTCGTCGCCGGGGCCGGCTTCGCCGCGATCACGCCGATGATCCTGATCTCGCAGCAGTACGGGATGCCGGCCGTCTACGGCTCGATGCTGGCGGGCGGGGTCTTCGGCATGCTGGTCGCGGCGCCGTTCGCACGGCTGGTGCGGTACTTCCCGCCGCTGGTCGGCGGGTGCGTGATCACGGTGATCGGGCTGTCCCTGATGGGCGTGGGGACGCAGCTGGTGGCGGGCGAGGACGCCACGGCACCCGGTTACGCCGCGCCCGAGCGGCTGCTGCTCGCCGCCGGGGTCGTCGTCGTGATCATCGCCCTGACCCGCCTCTTCAAAGGGTTCCTCGGGCAGATCGCGGTGCTGGTGGGGCTGGTGGCCGGCACCGCCGCCGCGGTGCCGCTGGGGCTCACCGACTTCTCGGCGGCCGGCGGGACGCCCTGGGCCGGGGTGCCCGAGCCGTTCCACTTCGGCGCGCCGGAATTCCCGGTGGCCGGGGTGGCGGCCATGTGCGTCGTGATGCTGGTGATCTTCACGGAGTCCACCGCCAGCATGATCGCCGTGGCGGAGATGACGGACCGGCCGCTCGCGCCCGGGGACCTGGCCAGAGGGCTGGCCGCCGACGGCCTCTCCGGGGTGCTGGCCGGCGGCATGAACTCCTTCCCCGACACGCTCTTCGCCGAGAACCTGGGTCTGGTGGAGATGAGCCGGGTCCGCAGCCGCTGGATCACGGCCGTCGCCGGGGCGATCCTGATCGTGCTGGGCTGCCTGCCCCGGCTCGGCGCGGTCGTGGCCGCGCTGCCGGACCCGGTGGTGGGCGCGGCGGCCCTGGTGATGTTCGCGATGGTCGCGGCCGTGGGCCTGCGCATACTGCAGCGGGTGGACTTCCGGGACGGACCCGATCTGCTGATCGTCGCGGTCTCGCTGGCCGCCGGCATGGTCCCGGTCACGGCGCCGCACATCTATGACGGGCTGCCCGCCGGGGTACGGATCGTCTTCGGCTCGGCGATCACCTGTACCGCGGTCACCGCCTTCGTCCTGAACCTGCTCTTCCACCACGTCTCGCCGGGCACCCGGTCTGCTCCCCGGCGACGAGGGAATTGCGCGAAGATCCTGCCTAGGGAGTAGGGACGTGGCTTTGCCAAGCCATTACCCTTGAGGCCAAGGCCGCGCAGGGCGGCCATGGAGGAGTGAGATGAGGAGCAGCAACCCGGTCTTCTCGCGACGGGGGTTCAGCCGAAACGGCTACGCCGGCTTCAATGCGCCGCCGCAGGCCGGGGGCGCCGCCAACCCTTACGCGGGGACGAACCCGTACGCCGGAAACGCCCCCTACGCGGACGCGAACCCGTACGCGGGCGGTAGCCCGTACGCCCAGGGTCAGCAGGACGTGACCCAGGCTCCGCCGTACGTCCCGCAGACCCGCCCGATGACCATGGACGACGTCGTCGTCCGTACGGGCCTCACGCTCGGCACCGTCGTCGTCGGCGCCGCCGTGGCATGGATCATGGACCTCTCCATGGGCCTGGCCATCGGCGCCGCGCTCGTCGCGATGGTGCTCGGCCTGGTCCAGTCGTTCAAGCGCAAGCCGTCGCCGCCGCTGATCCTGGCGTACGCCGCCTTCGAGGGCCTCTTCCTGGGCGCGATCAGCAACGCGATCAACCAGTGGGTGGCCCCCGGCGCGCCCATGCAGGCGGTGCTGGGCACCATGGCGGTCTTCGTCGTGATGCTCGTCGCCTACAAGACCCGCATCGTGCGGGTCAACGCGCGGTTCACCCGCTTCGTGATCATCGCCGCCATGGGCTTCCTGCTGCTGCAGGTGGTCAACCTGCTCTTCATGGCCTTCGGCGGCGGTGACGGCCTCGGCTTCCGCAGCGGCGGCCTGGGCATCGTCTTCGGCATCGCCGGCGTGCTGCTCGGCGCGCTCTTCCTCGCCCTGGACTTCAAGCAGGTCGAGGACGGCATCGCCTACGGCGCCCCGCGCGAGGAGTCCTGGCTCGCGGCCTTCGGCCTCACCATGACCCTGGTGTGGATCTACCTGGAGATGCTGCGCCTGGTCGCCATCCTCAACGGCGACGATTAGTACCGCCCGGGTCCCCGGCGCCGACAAGGCCCGGCGGACACAGCGAAGGGCCCGCGGAAGGTTCGCCTCCCGCGGGCCCTTCGGGTTTCCGGCGCGGTCCGGTCACGGGACCGGACCGGACGCGGGAACCGTCCGCTAGAACTTCCGGGCCGCGCGCCGCAGATCGTACTCGTGGACGATCGCCTTGGCGTGACCATAGGCGAGGTCGTGCTCGCCACGGAGCCAGCTGACCTTCTCCTCGAAGCGGAAGAGAGCGGGGCCTTCCTCGACCATGCGAAGCCAGTCGGAGACTTCGCGGCCGGTGCAGTGGGGAATACGGGAGAGCAGGTTCCGGTGGGTCTCTTCGGAGAAGACTTGGGACATCGGCGCCTCCGGACGCGTTCGATGCTGGTCCTTCAGCACACCGTGCCTGAGCGTTCCGGCGTTGGCAACCACCCGGGAGTGGCGCATAGGCTCACGGCGTGCTTGACGTGATGCCTTTGCAGACCGCCGTTGACACCCTCGCCGACCGGCTCAGGGCGCTGCCGCAGAGCGCCCTCGCGCGGGGTGCGGCCGCCGAAGGGCTGGCTCTCGCCAGGGAGTTCGCGCTGCGTGCGCAGCGCCTGGAGGAGCCGGGAACGGAGCCGCGCGAGCTGCCGGACGCCGGGATGTTCGCGGTCGGCGACCAAGTCGCGGTGGCCGGTCATGACATGGCGTACGCCCTGCGGGACGCGGAAACGGCCCGTGCCGAGGACGTGGCACAGGCCGTGGAAGAAGTACGGCGGACCGCGGCGCGCTGCTGAACGGTCCGGGACCGGGCGGGTGCTGGGCCCGGTCCGAAGGAAGTACCGAAGGCGGTCGCCCCAGGTCGCCCCAGGTCGCCTCAGAGGGAGGCGATGACCCGGTCGGCGAGGACGTAGACGCTGTCGTCGCGGCCCTCGCCCCAGGCGAAGGTCAGCGCGTACGCGCCGGAGACGCCCGAGCCGCCGAGCAGCACGGTGGTGTGGCCCTCGCGGAGCGCCTCGGCGACCCGCTCGGCCGTCTCGCGGTGGCCCGGCGTCATACAGACGGTCGTGCCGTCGGCGAAGACGTAGACGTCGAGGGTGCCCAGCGGGCCCGGCCGGACGTCGGCCAGCGGCGTACGGTCCTCGGCCAGCTCCTCCAGGCGCGCCACGGTGCGCTCGTGGTCGCCGATGGCGGGGGACGGCGAGAAGTCCGGGTGCGAGGGGTGGCGCCGGCGGGCGGCGGCCAGCTCGGCTGACTCGGTCTCCTCAAGGGTCTCGGCGGGCGAGGCGTCGACCGGTTCCAGGTCCACCTCGTCCATGCCGAACAGCGGCTCGGAGCCCAGCACGTCGGGGTCCAGGCCCGCGAAGTCGGCCTGCCGCGGCAGGTAGAAGCGGTCGAAGCCGTCGCCGGGCGCGGTGTCGTCGCCCGGCGCCGGGTGGCCCGGCAGCAGCGAGGGCGAGTCGGCGGCGTCTCTCGCCTCCTGCGCGGCCCAGAAGGCACGCGCCTCGGCGAGCTCCCGCTCCCGCTCCTCGGCCAGCGCGTCGGCCACCGCGGCACGTATGTCGTCCAGCGGGGTCTCGGCGGCGGGTGCCGGGCGGGCGGCGGGAATGGCGGCGAGGGCCGCGGCGCCGTCCTCACGGGCGGCGCTGAGTTCGGCGCGCAGCCCGGCGACCTCGCGGCGCAGGGTGCGAGCGGTGTGCAGGGAGGCTGCTCCCAGCGCCACGGCGATGGCCGCGGCCGGCAGCAGTGCATAAGCGATGGCGGTCACTGACGTACTCCCGGTAGCAGAATGTCCCCCGGAGACTTCCTACATCAGCCTGCCGGAGGTCGGCGACCGTTTGCAGTGTGCTGCGTCTCTTGACGACCGGCGGTGGGGGCCCAGGGCGGCCCGACGGCCCCTCGCCGACCTGGGAAAACGTGACTCCCCCAGGGTGTTGGTCACAATCCTGGGGGAGTCGGTACAACGATCTTGTCACGCGGTGACGTGGCTCACCAACGGTCGCTGTGCGTATCGCGCTTGCTGCGCACGGTCCCGAAAAGCCTCAGCTCAGCGGCTCGTGAGTGTGGTCGCGGTCAGCTCAGCCGCTCGATGACCATCGCCATGCCCTGGCCGCCGCCGACGCACATGGTCTCCAGGCCGAACTGCTTGTCGTGCCACTGCAGGGAGTTGATCAGCGTGCCGGTGATGCGGGCGCCGGTCATGCCGAAGGGGTGGCCGACCGCGATCGCGCCGCCGTTGACGTTCAGCTTGTCCTCGTCGATGCCCAGGTCCCGGGCGGACGGGATGACCTGCGCGGCGAACGCCTCGTTGATCTCGACCAGGTCGATGTCGCCGATGGACAGGCCCGCGCGCCGCAGCGCCTGCTTCGACGCCTCGACCGGGCCCAGGCCCATGATCTCGGGGGAGAGGCCGGAGACGCCGGTGGAGACGATGCGGGCCAGCGGGGTCAGGCCCAGCTCGCGCGCCTTGGTGTCGGACATGATCACGAGCGCGGCCGCGCCGTCGTTGAGCGGGCAGCAGTTGCCGGCCGTGACCAGGCCGTCGGGGCGGAAGACGGGCTTGAGGCCCTGCACGCCCTCCAGGGTGACGCCCGCGCGCGGGCCGTCGTCCTTCGAGACGACCGTGCCGTCGGGGAGGGTGACCGGGGTGATCTCCCGCTCCCAGAAGCCGTTCTTGATGGCCTGCTCGGCGAGGTTCTGCGACCGCACGCCGAACTCGTCCATGTCCTGGCGGGTGACGCCCTTGAGCCGGGCGAGGTTCTCCGCGGTCTGGCCCATGGAGATGTACGCGTCCGGGACCAGGCCGTCCTCGCGCGGGTCGTGCCAGGTCGAGCCGGTGGTCTGGGCCACGGCCTCGGTACGGGCCTCGGCCTCGGCGAAGAACGGGTTGTGGGTGTCGGGCAGGCTGTCCGAATTCCCCTTGGCGAAGCGCGAGACCGTCTCGACACCGGCCGAGATGAAGACGTCGCCCTCGCCCGCCTTGATGGCGTGCAGGGCCATCCGTGAGGTCTGCAGCGACGAGGAGCAGTACCGGGTGACGGTACAGCCGGGGAGGTGGTCCATGCCCATCTGCACGGCCACGATGCGGCCCAGGTTGTTGCCCTGCTCGCCGCCGGGCAGGCCGCAGCCGAGCATCAGGTCGTCGATGTCCCTCGGGTCCAGCTCGGGGACCTTGGCCAGCGCGGCCTTGATGATCTCGGAGGTCAGGTCGTCCGGACGCAGGTCCTTCAGCGAGCCCTTGAAGGCGCGGCCGATCGGGGAGCGGGCGGCAGAGACGATCACGGCTTCGGGCATCACGCGGCTCCAGGGGAAGACGACTCAACTGAGGACTGTGAGGGAAGCTACCCGCACGTACAGCGAAGGTCACGGTCCCTGCGCTGTGATGCGGGCCTCTTTTCTAAGCGGCTGCTTACCTCCGTACTGAGCGGATGCTCACCCATCGGGGCGCGATGTGCAAGGGGGCGGCACGCCGCACCGGGCCGCGCCGCCGCCGCACCGGGCCGCGCCGCCCGCACGCGGCGCTCGCGCCCGTCATGACGTCGCCTCCTCCTCCGCTTCCGGCCCGGTGGCCGGGCCCTCCGCGTCGTGCACCGCGATCCGCTGCCGCCTGCGGTGCTTGAGCAGCGCCCACGGCGCCCGGCTGCCCGTGACCTCGGTGCCGCCCTCGGACGCCGCCTGCGCCGCCGCCTCGGCGACCGGCAGGAAGCCCTCGCGCCGCGCCGGCTCCGGGCGCTCCTCCTCTTCCGGCCACAGGCCGAGCGCCGCGCACAGCGTGGGCAGTACGGCCATCGACGCGGTCGCGTAGCCCTCGGCCGAGGGGTGGTAGTTGTCCGGGCCGAACAGCTCCCGCGGATTCGCCTCGAACTCCGGGCCGAGCAGGTCGCCCAGCGACACCGTCCGCCCGCCGTTCTCCACCACCCCGATGGTCTGCGCGGCGGCCAGCTGCCGGCTCAGCCGCCGGGCCACCCAGCGCAGCGGCTGGTACACCGGCTCGATCGTGCCGAGGTCGGGGCAGGTGCCCACCACCACCTCGCAGCCGGCCTCGCGCAGCCGGGCCACGGCCTCGGAGAGCATGCGGACGGAGCGGGCGAGCGGCATCCGGTGCGTGACGTCGTTCGCGCCGATCATGATGACGCAGACGTCCGGCGCCGGACCGTCCGCCAGCAGCAGCGTCACCTGGCGCTCCAGGTCGTCGGACTGGGCGCCGGGCAGCGCGACGTTGCGCAGGTCGACCGGGCGCTCGGCGATCGCCGCCAGGCCGGAGGCCAGCAGCGCCCCGGGCGTCTGGCGGGCCCGTGTAACGCCCTGCCCGGCGGCCGTGGAGTCACCGAGGAAGCCGAGCCGCAGCGCGGGCCGGTCGGTGCGGTACCAGAAGGTGGCGCCGTAGCGGCCGTCGGCGGCCGGCGGCAGCTCGGTGGAGCCGCCGACCGTACGGCGGGCGAGCCGCACCTCGGTCAGGAGCAGGCCCACCGCGGCGACGCCGAGCAGCCCGGCCCCGCCGCCGCCGAGCGCCGCGGCCGTTGCGATCCGGCGTGCCACTCTCGCCCTGGACATGGTCATCGGCATCGGCCGGGCACCTCCCCGCAGTGCGTACACGGGGCGTGCGGAGGGAGTGAATCCCGGCGCGCGCTCCGCGGACTCGCGAAACTCGTGACAAGAACGTCTTGCCCCGCAGGGCCATCGCCGCAACGCGCCCGCCCTGTGGGGTGAGCGCAATAGGCTGGCCGGACGGGTGCAGGACAGCGCGCCCCTTACCGCGGAGACCACCGTGCAGGTTTATGAATCCATGATTGAGCTGGTCGGCAACACCCCGCTCGTGCGGCTCAAGAACGTGACCGAAGGAATCCGGGCCACCGTCCTGGCCAAGGTCGAGTACTTCAACCCGGGCGGGTCCGTGAAGGACCGGATCGCGGTGCGCATGATCGAGGCCGCCGAGCGGTCCGGCGCACTGAAACCGGGCGGCACGATCGTGGAGCCGACCTCGGGAAACACCGGCGTCGGCCTGGCGATCGTGGCCCAGCAGAAGGGCTACAAGTGCATTTTCGTCTGCCCCGACAAGGTGTCGACGGACAAGATCAACGTGCTGCGGGCCTATGGCGCCGAGGTCGTGGTCTGCCCCACGGCCGTCGACCCCGACCACCCCAATTCGTACTACAACGTCTCCGACCGGCTGGTACGCGAGACGCCCGGCGCCTGGAAGCCGGACCAGTACAGCAATCCGGACAACCCGCGGTCGCACTACGAGTCCACGGGCCCCGAACTGTGGGAGCAGACCGACGGCCGAATCACGCATTTCGTGGCGGGCGTGGGCACCGGCGGCACCATCAGCGGGACCGGGCGGTACTTGAAGGACGTCAGTGACGGCAAGGTCAAGGTCATCGGCGCCGACCCGGAGGGCTCGGTCTACAGCGGCGGCTCCGGGCGTCCGTATCTGATCGAGGGCGTCGGCGAGGACTTCTGGCCCACCGCCTACGACCGCTCCGTCGCCGACGAGATCATCGCGGTGTCGGACAAGGACGCCTTCCAGATGACCCGGCGCCTCGCCAAGGAGGAGGGCCTGCTGGTCGGCGGCTCCTGCGGGATGGCCGTGGTCGGCGCGCTGAAGGCGGCCGAGGGGCTCGGCCCGGACGATGTGGTGGTGGTCCTGCTGCCGGACAGCGGCCGCGGCTACCTCTCGAAGATCTTCAACGACGACTGGATGAACGACTACGGCTTCCTGGAGACCGGGGACACCGACCGGGTCGCCGACGTCATGCACAACAAGCACGGCGGCATCCCCGAACTGGTGCACATGCACCCCGAGGAGACCGTCGGCGAGGCCATCGAGGTACTGCGCGAGTACGGCGTCTCCCAGATGCCGATCGTGAAGCCGGGCGCCGGGCACCCCGACGTGATGGCCGCCGAGGTCATCGGCTCGGTGGTCGAACGCGAGCTGCTGGACGCGCTGTTCACGCAGACCGCCTCGCTCACCGACCCGCTGGAGAAGCACATGTCCGCGCCGCTGCCGCAGGTCGGCGCGGGCGAGCCGGTCGCCGACCTGATGGCCGTACTGGAGAGCGCCGACGCCGCGATCGTGCTCGTCGAGGGCAAGCCGACCGGGGTCGTCAGCCGGCAGGACCTGCTGGCCTTCCTGGCCCGCGGTAGCGCGCGGGGCGCGCAGTAGGGCCGAGGAGCCGGGTCAACTCCCCGTCGACGCAAGGTGTACGTAGGTGTCACGCGGAGGCAGCACGGACTTAACACTCGTCAGGCAGATTAATCCGTGCGGCGACAAGGACTTCGGAGCGGCTCCCGGACTCCAGGTCGCCAGGACGCGTCCGACCGGCCCTGACCCGGTCCGCGTCCCCCGCGGGGACCGCCGTCGTCCCGCCCCCGGCGCAAGCCGGGGTGCGGCGGTCCCCGCAAGAACTTCCCTCCACCGCTATGCGGCGTCGCCCGCCGCCCGCTCGCGGCGGGCGCGGCCGAAGGAGTGGCCGGCCTGGACGACGTTCACGCCCACGATGCCGGCCCAGGACACCAGCAGTCCGGTCAGCCCGGCGTTGACCGCGCCGATCGCGGACAGCGGCACCGCCAGTACCAGCGAGAGCGCGGCGAATCCGAAGCGCTCGCCGAACCCGCCGGGCAGGCCCTCCGGGCGCCGTGCGTCCGCGCCCCGGGCGACCTGCAGCCGGCGCTCCGAGAGCTGTCGCCGGACCCGCTGGTCCACGGCCCGGTCCAGCTTCTCCATGAAGGAGTCCAGCAGCTCGGTCTCGTAGTCCGGGCCGAGTTCCCTGCGCGTGTGCAGCGTCGCGTCGAGTTCTTTCCTGAGCTCTGGGTCACCTGTCGCCATATACGAAGGCTAGGGGCGGGGGACCGCCTCGGCAGTGGGGCTGGCACCCGTATCGGCGGCCGGGATCCGGGCGGTGTCGCCGTGGGCGGCCAGCCAGTACAGGGCGGCCGGTACCGCCAGGCCGACCAGCCAGGAGACGTCGGCGCCGCCGAGCGGGGCGACCAGTGGGCCGGTGTAGAAGTGGGTGACCAGGAAGGGCAGCTGGGCCAGTACCCCGATGCCGTAGACGGCCAGCGCCTTGCCGTTCCAGGCGCCGTAGCGGCCGGCCGGGTCGGTCAGGGCCGGGATGTCGTACCGCTCCTTGGAGATCAGGTAGTAGTCGACCAGGTTGATCGCCGACCAGGGCGTGAAGAACGTCAGCAGGAAGAGCAGGAAGTCCTTGAAGGAGGACAGGAAGGAGTCCTTGCCGAGGAGGGCCACCGCGGAGCCGACGACCATGATCCCGGCGAAGTACAGGCTGCGGCCGCGCGGCGAGAGCGTGCGCTGGCCGCGGAAGCCGCTGACGCTGGTCACCATGGACATGAAGCCGCCGTAGGTGTTCAGCACGTTGACGGTCAGCTTGCCGAGCGCGATCACGAAGTACAGCACGGACGCCATCAGGCCCGCGCCGCCCAGCCCGACGATGTAGCTCACCTCGTGGCCGACGAAGGCCGCCGGGGCCGCGGCCGCCGCGAGCGCCCCGAAGACCATCGACCACTGCGCGCCGAGCACCGAGCCGGAGAGCGTCCACCAGAAGGTCGCGCGCGCCGAGGTGTGCCGCGGGAGGTAGCGGGAGTAGTCCGCGACGTACGGGCCGAAGGCCAGCTGCCAGGACGCGGCGAGCGAGACGGCCAGCAGGAAGACCGGGAAGTCGAAGCTGCGGTCGTGCAGCAGGACGGCCAGGTCGGTCCGCTCCAGCAGGCGCACGCCGAGGTAGACGAAGGCCACCGCGCAGACGAGGCCGGCGATCCGGCCGAGGGCGTGGATCAGGCGGTAGCCGACGGCCGCCGCGAAGGCGGTGATCGCGGCGAAGGCGATGATGCCGGTGGTGTCGCCGAGGTGGGTCAGATGGCCGACCGCCTGCCCGGCGAGCACGGTGCCGCTGGCGAAGAAGCCGATGTACATGAGGATGACCAGGGCCAGCGGTACGACGGCGCCGCGCACCCCGAACTGCGCCCGCGAGGAGATCATCTGCGGCAGGCCGAGCCGCGGGCCCTGCGCCGAGTGCAGGGCCATCACCGCGCCGCCCAGCAGGTTGCCGAGGAGCAGCCCGATCAGCGACCAGAAGGCGGTCGCGCCGAACACGACGGCGAGCGCGCCGGTGACCACCGCGGTGATCTGGAGGTTGGCGCCCAGCCAGAGCGTGAACTGGCTGAAGGCGGTGCCGTGCCGTTCGGAATCCGGTACGACGTCGATCGAGCGTTGTTCCACCACGCCTGCCATGGGCTGCCTCTCTCATTGCATGATTCCATTCAGCATCGACGTATGGTGAATGGAAAATCAATAGGTGGGCGCGCAGCGCGTAAAGTCGTCCCGACGCGAGAGCCGGGATCGGACCGAGAGGACACGATGAGCGGGGACAACGGGGGCGAGGGCGCCACCGAGGCGACCGCCGGTGCGGCGGCGCGGCTGCAGAAGCTCTTCGAAGGGCACCGGCTGACGCCGACCCAGCGCCGGATCGCGCACTGCATGGTGCGCCGGGCCGCCGACGCGCCCTTCCTCTCCAGCGTGGAGCTGGCCGAACTGGCCGGCGTCAGCCAGCCCTCGGTGACCCGCTTCGCGGTCGCCCTCGGCTTCGACGGCTACCCGGCGCTCCGCCGGCACCTCCGCGACGTCGCGCCGGACCGCGGCGCGCCGGCCCCCGACTCCCTCAACGAATACCAGCAGGCCGTACAGGAGGAGATCGGCAACCTCCAGGAGCTGGCCGCGGCCCTCGCCGACCCGGCGCCCATAGAGGAGGCCGCCCGGCTGTTCGCCGCGTCCCCGGTGCTGCCGGTCCTCGGCCTGCGCGCCGCCGTCGCCCAGGCCGCCGGCTTCGCGTACTTCGCGCGCAAGGTCCACCCGGACGTGCGGCTGCTGGACGAGGGCGGCTCGATGCTCGCCGACCGGATCGACGGTGCGGTGCGCGCGGGCGCGACCGTCCTGCTCTGCTTCGCGCTGCCCCGCCACCCGCGCGAGGTGATCGACGCGCTGGCCTACGCCCGTTCGGCCGGGCTGACCGTCGTCACCGTCGCCGACAGCGCGTTCGCCCCGGTCGCCCGGCACACCGACCTCATGCTGCCCGCCGCGGTCGGCACGGGGCTGGCCTTCGACACGGTCTGTGCGCCGATGCTCCTCGGCCGCGTCCTGCTGGAGGCCATGTGCGACGCGCTGCCCGACGCCCAGGCCAGCCTGGAGGCGTTCGACGCGAGGGCGGCGGCCCGCGGCCTGTTCGCCGAGTAGCGCGCGAGGGCGCGGGCCGCGTCAGGGGGCGCGGGGCAGGCTCTGAGGGGAGCGCGTACCGTCCTCAGTGCTCCTCGCCGCGCACCTTCATCACCAGTTTGTTGAGTCCCCATAGCGCCACGCCGATCGCCAGCAGGACGCCGGCCCGGATGTAGACCTCGGCGGGGCGGTCGGCCAGCGGGCTGGCGAGGATCAGGGCGGTGAGCGCGCCGAGCACCGGCAGGACCGTCGGCGTACGGAAGTGGGCGTGTGCCACGCGGTCCTTGCGCAGCACCAGTACCGCGACGTTGACCACCGCGAAGACGCAGAGCAGCAGGAACGCCGTGGTGTCGCCGAGCCCTTCGATCTCGCCCGTGGAGACCAGGCCCACGGCCAGCAGGGAGACGAAGACGATGCCGGTGACGGGGGTGCGCCGCTTCGCGAGCACCCGGCCCATCGCCTTGGGCAGGATGCGCTCGTTGGCCATGCCGTAGCAGAGCCGCGAGGCCATCATGATGTTGATCAGCGCCGAGTTGGTGACGGCGAACAGCGCGATCAGCGCGAAGAGCTTCGGCGGGAAGTCCAGCCCGCCGGCCTTGACCACCTCCAGCAGCGGCCCGCTGGACTTCTCCAGCGTGCGGTGGTCCACCAGCAGCGACGAGACGAGCGCGACCAGGACGTAGACGGTGCCCGTGACGCCGACGCCGATGAAGATCGCGCGCGGGAAGGTGCGGACCGGGTCCTGCGTCTCCTCGGCCATGTTCACCGAGTCCTCGAAGCCGACGAAGGCGAAGAAGCCCAGCGCGGTGGCGCCCAGTACGCCGGTGAGCAGGGCGTATCCGCCGCTCCCCGACGCCTCGAAGTCGGCCAGCCGCCCCGGCTCCCCGCCCCCGGTGAGGACCGCGTACGCGCCGATCGCCAGGATCACCAGCAGCCCGGTCACCTCGACCAGCGTCAGCACGACGTTCGCCTTCACCGACTCCGAGACGCCGCGCAGGTTGAGCGCTGCGAGCGCGAGGACGAAGAGGATCGCGACGACGGTCGGCGGCACCGCGTCGGTGAACTCCGCGAGGTAGTCGCCGCCGAACGCGCGGGCCGCCGCGCTCGCCGAGGACAGCCCCGAGCACATCACCATGAAGGCGACGATGAAGGTCAGAAAGGGAACCTTGAACGCCTTCTGGGTGTACAGCGCGGCGCCGGCCGCCTTGGGGTACTTGCCGACCAGCTCCACGTACGAGGCCGCGGTCAGGATCGCCACGACGAAGCCGATCACGAATGGCAGCCAGAGCGCGCCGCCGACCTTGCCCGCGACCTTGCCGGTGGTGGCGTAGATGCCGGTGCCGAGAATGTCGCCGATCACGAAGAGGATCAGCAGTTTCGGGCCGATGGCGCGCTTGAGGCCGGTCTCCTCGGGTGGTGCGGTGGAGCCCGGCGTGGTGGTGTCCGTCATCAGGTACCTCCCCCGAGAGTCGATGTGGGGGAGGTACTGCCCGTACCCGGCGTTCCGAAGCGGGAGTTGAGGAATTTCAGAGCCGCCGGGTTTTCCGGAAGCGGGCGCTCAGAGGCGGCCGAGGGCGTCCCGCTCCGCGCCGCCGCCGGCCTCCGCGACGATCTCCTCCAGCGTCTGGGCCCGGCGGACCGTGGCGAAGCCGACCGAGCCGTCCGCGCCCTCGGCGAAGCCGTGCACGGCAGGCCGGGCCAGGCTGTTGTAGGCGTAGTGGTGGGCGAAGTAGTACGCGCCGGTGTCCAGTACCGCCACGTAGTCGCCCTGCGCCAGCGGCGGCAGCGTGCGGTTCTCGGCGAGCAGATCGCCCGCGAAGCAGGCCGGGCCCGCCACGTCCTGCGCGAGCTCCTCGCCGCTCTTCGGCAGCCCCTTGGCGTCGAACGCGGCGATCCGCAGCGGCCAGGCGGCGGGCGCGTAGACGGTACGCGTGGCGACCTGCACGCCCGCGTGGGTGACCGCGATCGGCCGGCCGCCGGAGGTCTTGGCGTACTCCACCCGCGCCAGCACCGTGCCGTGCTTGGCCAGCAGCGACCGCCCGAACTCGGTGACCAGGCCGTACCGCCCGTCCAGCAGCCCCGGCACCTGCTCCTTCAGGACCCGCGCGTACGCCTCGTGGGTGGGGTCGTCGGCGTCGGAGGCGAAGTTGACCGGCAGGCCGCCGCCGATGTCGACGGTGTCGATCTGCTGCCGGCCCACCGCCTCGTTGATCTCCTCGGCCAGCTCGTACACCGCCCGTACGCCCCGCGCCATCAGCTCCAGCGGCACGCCCTGCGAGCCGGAGTGGGTGTGCAGCCGGGTCAGCCAGGGGCGGGCGCGGTAGGCGTCGATCACCCACTGCCGGGCCCCCTCGTCCCGCAGCGCGACGCCGAACTTCGAGGTCGCGGTCGCCGTGGACAGCGCCTCGATGCTGCCCCCGCCGACCTGCGCGTTCACCCGCAGCCCGAGGGGGGAGCGGGTGGGGGCCGAGGAGACCAGCGCGTCGATGCGGGCCAGCTCCTGCGGGTTGTCGGCGTTGACCGCGATGCCCAGCGCGAGCGCCTCGCGCAGCTCGGCAGGCGTCTTGGCGGGCGAGTCCAGGACCGTGTGCGCGGCGTGCACCCCGGCCGCTCTGACCAGCGCCAGCTCGCCGGGGCTCGCGACCTCGGCGCCGATGCCCGCCTCGTGCAGCAGCCGCAGTACGGGGACCAGCGGGGCCGCCTTGACGGCGAAGGCGTGCAGCACCGGCGCGTCGGTGACCGCGGCGAACGCGGCCCGCAGCGCCTCGGCGCCCGCCCGGATGCCGGCGACGTCCAGCAGCCCGATGATCGGGACGTCGGGGCCGACCAGCCCCTGCGCCACCGCTGCCGCGACGGCGCGTTCCCGGCGTTCGGTCCGTTCTGTACCGCTGCCTGTGGAGCCCGTGAAGGTCATGACGCCACTCCATCATCCGGCGGCCGGGCGCGCCACGGGTGCCGTTGACTAGTCGTATTCACTGGCGTCAATATGTGAATAGTTCGATCCAGTGCCATGCGGGTGCTGGTCACCGCCGAGGCAGGAGGCAGCGCATGTCAGGACCGCGACCCGTGCGAGCACCGCGTGGTACGGAACTGAGCACTCTGGGCTGGCAGCAGGAGGCCGCCCTGCGGATGCTCCAGAACAACCTGGACCCGGAGGTCGCCGAGCACCCGGACAAGCTCGTTGTCTACGGCGGTACCGGCAAGGCCGCGCGTGACTGGCGCTCCTTCGACGCGATGGTGCGGACCCTGCGGACGCTGAAGCAGGACGAGACGATGCTGGTGCAGTCCGGGCGCCCGGTGGGCGTGATGCAGACGCACGAGTGGGCGCCGCGTGTCCTGATCGCCAACTCCAACCTGGTGGGGGACTGGGCGAACTGGGAGGAGTTCCGGCGCCTGGAGCAGCTGGGCTTGACCATGTACGGGCAGATGACGGCCGGTTCGTGGATCTACATCGGCACCCAGGGGATCCTGCAGGGCACGTACGAGACGTTCGCGGCGGTGGCG
>NZ_JBEPFC010000173.1:0-15013 GCF_040301705.1 Streptomyces sp. NPDC000151
TGGCCCGCGAGGTGGCGCGCGGCCGCCACGCCGTACTGCGGGAGCTGCCGGCGGAAGTCTCCGGTGCCGTCGCGACGGCGCGGCGTGTCGTCCTCTTCCGCGGGGTGTGCAGCGCCGAGCAGTTGTACTTCCGCGCGGGGGGCGGGCGGACGCGGTGGTCGAGCGATCCGCGCGACCTGCTCGACGGCGCTCCGGAGTTCGACCGGGAGACGCTGTGGCGCGCGTGCCGGGGCGAGGACGTCTTCGTCTACCCGGGCATCGAGCGACTGCTCCCCGGCCGGCTCGCCGTCCTGGACGGCTGGTCGACGCGTACCGAGACCTTCGAGCGGATCACTCCGCTGCCACTGCCGCGCCGCACCTCGCTGCGTCAGTACGCCGACCTCGCCTACGAGTCGCTGCTCGCCGAGACCCGGCCCTACGCCACCGGCGGCCGCATCGGCGTCCTGCTCTCCGGCGGCGTCGACTCCGCCACCGTGCTCGCCGCGCTCACCGACCAGGGGGCCGATGTCGTCGCGTACCACATGCGCAGCACCGACCCGCTCGCCGACGAATCGCCCCGGGCCCGCGAGGTGTGCCGGCACCTGTCGGTCCCCCTGGTGACGGTGGACCCGCCGGGCGAGGACGAGTCCTACTTCCCCGCCGCGCGGGACTTCCCGCTGCCCTTCAACCACGTCTGGTTCCGCCGCCTGGACCTGACGGCCCGCCGGATCGCGGCGGACGGGGTGCGCACGGTGCTCTCCGGCCTGGACGGGGACCTCGTCTTCGGCCCGCTGCGGTACGGGCTGTACGACATCGCCGTCGCGGACGCGCCCTGGCGGGAACGCGGGGCCATGGTCAACGGGCTGCTCAGCTCCAGATGGGAGCTGAGCCGGATCCTCCGCAGCCTGCACCCCGGCCGCTCCCTCTACGAAGACCCCGAAGCGACCGCCGAGACCGAGCGCGCGAGCGACTTCCTCGTCACCTTTCCCGGTGCCTCCAGCGCGCCGTACGACCCGGACTCGGCGGCCCAGGAGCACACCCTCAACCTCACGATCTGGCGGCCGTACGGCCTGCACTGCGCCAAACCCTGGGGCGGCAGACGGCCGCGCCGGCTGGCTGCCCGGCTGCCCAACGCCTACCGGGTCATCCCGTATGCCGGGCGCACCATCGACAAACCCGTGCTGCGTCTTGCCGCGGCCCGCCGCATTCCCGCCTGCGTCTGGCGCCACTACGGGCGGGACTGGCTCGGCTCGCCGGACGAGAACTGGTGCCTGCGGCACCCGGACGCCCTCGCCGGCGTACTGGACGGCCCCGACGCACGCCTGCCCGCCATGGGCGTCGTCGACCCGGGGCGCCTCGCGGCCGTCCTCGCCGACCCGCGCGCGCTGCGCCGTAACGCCGAAAGCCTGCTGTGCACCGCCATGGTCGAGCTGTTCCTGCGCGACCTGGCACACCGGACCGAGCCGACAGGGGACCTCCGATGCCGCTGATCCGCCTTGCCGAACAGACCGTCTTCGACCCCGCCGACGGCACGGGCGTCCTCCTCGACACCGCCGAGGGCGTCTACTTCGAACTCAACCCGACCGCCACCCTCATGCTCCAGGCAGCCCTGCGCTTCGAAACGGCCGACGAAGCCGTCCGTCATCTCACGGAGGGCATCGAAGCCGAGGAGAGCGAGCTCCACGAGGGCATCAGGGCGCTCGCCGCCCAACTGGCGGAGAGCCGCCTCATCGAACCCACCGGCACGGCGCCGTGACCAACTGGGTGTCCCGGGACTGGGCTTTCCTGCTGTGGGGCGCCGACGCCGCCGGGCCCGTGCCCCGCACCTCCCCGCGGACCCGGCTGACCGCCGCCGTCCGCACCGCACGGGCGCTGCGCGTCCTGCGGCGGCACGGCTGGGGAGCCGCACAGTCCTGCCTGCGGGACGCGCGGGCGGCCCCGCGCGCCCACCGCGGCCTCCCGGACGACACGGCGGTCCGTCTCGCCCGCCGTGAACTGCCGCGCTGCCAGCTCGTCGTACGGCTGGCCGAACCCGACGCGCTGTGCCTGGCCCGCTCGTTCGCCCTGGCCGTCTACCTGTCGGCGCTCGGACTCCCGGCCGAGACCGTCATCGCCCGGCAGCGGTCGTCGATCGGCGCGCGCTTCGGCTTCCACTCCTGGACCGAACTGCACGGCGAGGTGCTCAACGACATCCCGGGCGTGCGGACCGGCCATACCGTACTCCAGCGGGTACGGTGCGCCGCCCTGTCGCCGGGCGGCCCGGCACCGTGACCGGACCTCTCAACGCTGCCGCAGGACCTCCAGGTTGGCGCAGTGGGCGAGCGGCTCGCCGCGCAGAAAGCGGCCCACCTCGCCCGCCACGATCCGGGCCGCCTTGTGGGCGACGCCCTGGCTGCCGCCCGCGATGTGTGGCGTGAGGACGACGCCGGGGGCCGTCAGCAGGGGCGAGCCGGCCGGGACCGGCTCCTCGGGGAAGACGTCGAAGCCGGCGGCGGAGAGCCGTCCGGTGGCGAGCGCGTCGCACGCCGCGTCGTAGTCGAGGAGGGCGCCGCGGGCGCAGTTGACCAGTACCGCCCCCTCGGGCAGCAGGTCCAGCTGCTTGCGGCCGATCATGCCGGTGGTCTCCTCGGTGACCCGCGCGTGCAGGGAGACGATCCGGGAGCGGGTGAGCAGCTCCTCCAGGGACACCTGCTCGGCGATCCCCGCGAGCCGCTCGGGATCGGCGTACGGGTCGTGGACCAGCACCGTCGCGCCCAGCGCGAGCAGTACCTTGGCGACCCGGCTGCCGACGGCGCCGAAGCCGACCAGGCCGACGGTGGCGCCGTCGATCTCGATGCCGCAGTTGTCGTAGTCGAAGTAGTCCCCGCGCCACACGCCGCGCCGCAGGTCGGTGTGGACGTCGCCGAGGCCGCGCGCCGCGGCGAGGATCAGCGCGAGGGTGTGCTCGGCGGTGGCGACGGCGTTGCGGCCGGGCGCGTAGCAGACGGCGACGCCGTGCCGGGTGGCCGCGTCCAGGTTGGCGTTGACCGGGCCGCCGCGGCTGGCGCAGAAGAGCTCCAGGTCCGGGCAGTGGGCGAGGATGCGCTCGGTGAGCGGGGCCAGTTGGGTGACGCAGACGCGGGCGCCCTGCAGCGCCTCGATCATCTCGTCCTCGGTGCCGGACGCCTCCCGCACCTCGGCGACCGGGCCGAACGGGGTGTGCGGCCAGGGCAGCAGCAGTTCGCGGACCTCGGCGGCGCCGCCGGTCGCGGCGTCGACCTGTTCGGTGAGCAGGCGGGGCAGGACGAAGTGGTCGCCTGCGGCCAGGACGGTGGTGGGCATGTCGTTCATTTCTCCGTGGATGCGGGTGCGGGTGCGGGTGCGGGTCAGTGGGCGGGGGAGGGGGACACGACGCAGGGCGCGTTCAGCCGGAGCAGGGACGCCTGTCCGTCCTTGAGGCGCAGTTCGGTGAGGGTGCCGTTGTCCAGCGCGGGGAAGACCGTGCGGTACGTACCGAGGGGGATGCCGAGCGCGCGGCAGAGCAGCAGCCGGACGAGGGTGGAGTGGGCGACGACCAGCACGCGGCCGTCCGGCAGCTCCCGGGCGAGGTCGGCGAGGCAGTCGGCGGCCCGCGCTGCGGCCTGCTCGGGGTCCTCGCCGCCGGGCAGATGATGCACGACGGGGTCGCGGAGGAACGCGTCGAGCCGTTCGGGGAACACCTCGCGCATCTCGGTGCGGGTGAGCCCGTCGCCGCGGCCGAAGTCGACCTCCAGGAGGCGTTCGTCGACGCGCGGGGCGAGGCCGAGGGCGCGCGCGGCCGGCTCAGCGGTGAGCCGGGCCCGGGAGAGCGGGGAGCAGACCACCGCGTCGATGGCGGCCCCGGCGGCCCACGCCGCGAGCTCCGCGGCCTGCGCGTGGCCCCGTTCGGTGAGGGCGACGTCGGTGCGTCCGGCGTAGCGGTTCTCCGCGTGCCAGACGGTCTCGCCGTGGCGTACGAGAAGGAAGTCGGTCACTGCTGGGCCTTTCCGACGGCGTGCTCGGCCACGTCGGGGGCGAGCAGGCCGCGTTGGTTCAGTGCCTCCACGAAGGCGAGGTAGGCGGGGGTGAAGCGGGCGGTGCGCTCGGGGTCGGGGTGGTGTGCGGTACGGACGCGGACCATCGCGGCGGCGGCCTCGGTGAGGGGGGTGCCGTCGGCGGTGGCCGCGAGCACGGCCATGCCGAGGGCGCCCTCGGCATGTTCGGGCAGGGTGACGGTCCGGCCGAGGACATCGGCGCGCAGCTGGTTCCAGTACGCGTTGCGGGTGCCGCCGCCGGTGAGGGTGAGCGGGCCGTCGACGGGGGCGCCGAGGTGGCCGAGGTAGTCGAAGCAGAGCCGTTCGAGGCAGGCGACGCCGAGCAGGTGGGCGTGGAAGCGCTCGGCCTCGTCCGCCGGGTCGCCCAGCACGAACGGGCGGGCGTCCGGCGCGCGGAAGGGGAAGCGCTCGCCACCGGAGCCGACGAGGGGGTACGCGACGGGGTCGTGCCCCCGACTCGGCGTCCGCCGAACGGAGTTGACGGCTCGTTCGGTGAGGGCCGCCAGGTCGGCGCCGGGGAACTCGCGGGTCAGCACGCCCGCGCCGCTGCTGGACGCGGCGCCCGGCAGCCAGGTGTCGCCGGGGCCGCGGTGGCAGTAGACGAGGCCGCCGGGGTCGCGGACCAGGCGCGTGCTGACGCCCTTGAGGACGAGCGTCGTACCGAGCACGGAGTTCCACGCGCCGGGCGCGAGCGCACCGGCCCCGATCTGCGCGGCGCAGCCGTCCGTCATGCCCGCGACGATCTCCACGCCCTCGGGGATGCCGGTGGCCCGCGCCGCGTCGGCGCACACCGTACCGAGCACGGTGCCGGGCCGTACCACCTCCGGCAGCAGGGAGTCCGGCACGCCGAGCGCGGCGAGCTCCTTCTCCGGCCAGTCCTCCGCGAGGAGGTGGTAGCCCGTCTTGAGGGCGTGGCTGGCGTCGCTCGCGACCTGACGGCCCGCCAGCCGCCAGGTGACCAGGTCGACCTGGTGCAGCAGCCGGGTGCCGGGTGCGGTGGCGGCCGCCGAGTGCTCCAGCAGCCACACCAGCTTCGGCAGCGCCCACGAGGGCTGCATGGCGCGGTAGCCCAGCTCCTCCCAGACGCCGGCGCCGACGTCGTTGACGCGTACGGCCTGCTCAGCGGCCCGCCCGTCGTCGTACATCAGGCCCGGCGTGAGCGGGGTGCCCTGCGCGTCCGCGAGCAGAATCGTGCCGGACGTGCCGTCGAGGGCGAGCGCTGTCACCCGCCGCGGATCGATCTGCGCGAGGGTTTCGCGGCAGGCCGCGGCGAGCGCGCGCCACCACTCCTCGGGGTCCTGCTCGTGGCGCTCGCCGGTACGGTTGCTGTGCAGCGGCCGGGAGGCGGCGGCGAGCACCCGGCCGCGGGCGTCCACGGCGACGGCGCGGGCGCTCTGGGTGCCCAGGTCGAGGCCGAGGCGTACGGGGTCGGGGTGGCGGGACATCAGGACTCCTCCTTCGGGCCGGTCGGCTGCCAGCCGGCCTCGCGGGCCAGGGCGCGCCAGGAGAGAAAGGCGGCGTACCGGTCGGTGTAGAGCGCGGCGCGCTCGGGGTCGGGCTCCCAGGCGGGGCCCATATGGACGTACTTGTCGGCGGCGCGGTGCATGCTCGACTCGGCGCCGGTGAGGACGAGACCGGTGAGGAAGGCGCCCTTCGCGCCGAGTTCGGTGTCGGTGGAGCGGGTGGTGGGCACGCCCGTGACGTCGGCGATCAGCCCGCACCACGCGTCGCTCCGCGCGCCGCCGCCGCACAGCCGCAGCTCGCTGACCTCCGTACGGGAGGCGGTGAGCGCGTCGCGCAGGGTGAGCGAGAGCCCGTCGAGGACCGCGCGGGCGATGTCGGCCCGGGTGTGCTCCAGGCTCAGGCCCCAGAAGGTGCCGCGGGCGCGCGGGTCGAGGAAGGGGGCCCGCTCGCCCGCGGGGGAGAGGTACGGGAGGAAGGCGAGGCCGTGCGCGCCGGGCACGGAGCGGAACGCCTCGGTGCACAGCTCCGCCGCGCCGGAGAGGCCGAGGACGCCGGCGGTCCAGTTGAGTACCTCGGTACCGGAGAGGGTGGGGAAGGCGCGCAGCACGCGCTCCCGGCCCCGGTAGGCGATGTGGATGCCGCTCGGCTCGCCGGTGGTGTCCACGGCCGTGCGGACGACCTCGGCGCACAGCGTCGTGCCGAGGATCGCGCACGCCTGGCCGGGGTTGACCACGCCGATGCCGCGCGCGGTGGCGGCGATGTCGTACGGCGCCATCACGACGGGCAGCCCCGCGGGGACGCCGAGCTCGGCGGCGGCAGCGCCGGTGATCTCCGCGATGCGCCGGTCGTCGCCGACGACGTCGGGCAGCAGCCGCTCGGCCCCGCGCAGCCCGAAGAGGTCGATGACCTGCTGGTCGTACGCGCCGGTGGCGTGGTCGAGGAAGGGCGCGGACGCGTCCGACTCGTCGATCACCCGCTCGCCGGTGAGCCGCAGGAAGAGCCAGCCGGCGGCGGTGAGGGCGGCGTCGGAGCGGGCCAGGCGCTGTGGGTCGTGCTGCGCGAACCAGGTGAGGATCGCGTTCGGCAGGCCCGCGAAGGTCAGCGAGCCGTTGCGCCGGAACGCCTCCTCCAGGCCGCCGGTGCGGCCCCACTCGGTGACCGTGTCGGCGGCCCGCCCGTCGGACCACAGGACGGCAGGGCCGGTGGGCCGGCCGCGCTCGTCCACCAGCCAGCAGCCGTCGCCCTGTGCGGTGAAGGTGACCAGCCACACCGGGTCGGCGCCCCGCTCGCGCACCTCGGCCAGCGCCGCCCGCACGGTGTGGACGACCGCGTCCCACACGGCGTCCATGTCCTGCTCGGCCCAGCCCGGCCGGGGACGGTCGACGACGGTGGCGCGCCGGGAGACGGCGACCTCGTGGCCCTCGTCGTCGTAGACGACGGACTTGATCAACGAGGTCCCGACGTCGATGGAGAGTACAGACATGCTCACAGTCCTTCGGGGGCGCCGGGGGCGGGCGGCGCGGTCGTGGTGGCCGGGACGGGGCCGGGCTCGGGGGTGCCGGCCGCGCGGCGGTCCCGGTCCTCGGCGGGCGTGCGCAGGAACAGGGCCAGTACGCCGCTCAGCGCGTACAGCCCGGCGAAGATCCAGATGACGCCCTGCACGCCGAGCGGGCCGAGGAAGAGCGCGACGAGCGCGGGGCCGACGAACGTGCTGGCCCCGGCGCCGAGGTTCAGCGCCGCCATCGCCTGGCCCTTGTGCGCGGGGGCGAGCGAGGGCATCAGCGCGGAGAGTGGCACGTACCCGGCCAGCGTGGCGCCGAACAGGCCCGCCACCAGCAGGCACAGCGCGTACTGCCCGCCGAGCAGCGTCGGCACGTAGTACAGCAGCAGCGAGGTGACCGTGCAGCCGGCGCCGCCGCACCAGGCGACCGTGCGCCGCCAGCCGATCCGGTCCCCGAGCACCCCGAAGACCAGGTTGAAGACGATGTTGACCGCGAACATCACGGACAGCAGGCGCAGCCACTGCGACAGGCTCAGCCCGATCGTCTGGGTGAAGAACGCCGGCAGGCACACCAGGAAGCCGAACTCCGGCACCGTATTGATCATGCGGACGATCGCACCCATACCGATCCGCGGATTGCGCCCGAGCAGCGCCAGACTGCCGAAGAGCGTGGCCACCGGCCGCTCACCCGCGGGGGCCAGCCGCCGGAAACCGGTCCGCTCGCGGACGAGCAGCAGCGCGATCAGCCCGCCGAGGACGACCAGACCGAGCGAGAACCACAGCGTGCGGTAGGCGCCGATCTGCGGAATGAGGAAGCTCGCGAGAAGCGAGCCCAGCGTCGGCAGCCCGCCGGTGAAGGCGAACCAGAACCACCCGACGGCCGTGCCGAGCCGCTTCTCCGGCGCCGTCGCCGCGATCCACACCAGGAAGCCGAACGCGAAGAGCGGGTAGCCGATGCCGCGCAGGCCGTAGCTGAGGAGCAGCAGCGGATAGTTCATCGAGGGCACCGCGATCGCCAGCATGAGCACCTGGAAGCCGACCCAGGCACCGAACCCGGCCATCATCACCCGGCGCGGCCCCCACAGGTCCGACAGCGCGCCGGAGAGCCACGCGGCGATGGACGCGGTGATGCCGTAGACGGTGAAGAGCATCGCCACGCGCTGCGCGGACAGGCCCTCCTGCACCAGGTACGGCGAGAGGTACCCGGACTCGACACCGTCGCCGATCATGAAGACGAGGACACCGAGGAATCCCCAGGCGAGCGGGCGGGGAATGCCGAGCCGGTCGGTCCGGGCCGGCCGTTCTGCGCGTGGCGGCCCGATCAGCGCGGGAGGAGTACTGGCCACGAGGCACCTCTTCCAGTGGTACGGGCGGCCGCGCCCCTGACCGGCGCGTCCTGGCCCCTTCTGGAACCGATGCAACGCGGGCCGCGCGGAGCGGGTCAACGCCCGCCGGACGACCTCTCGCGGGCCGGCCGGGTCGCCGAGTGAAAACCGCCGGCGGCGCACCCCCGCACCGCGGGCTTAACATGGCGGCAACGCGGCGTGAGCTCGGCATTTCCGCGCTGACCTGGGGCGCGGAAGCAGTACCGCCGTGTGAGATCCGCGTGAAGTTAACGAGAGGTTCCCGCAGTGACCGAGGACGACGGCGGCGCGCCCGGCGGCAGCGCGAGACGCGAGGACGTCCAGCACGCACGGCGGCAGCGCATCCGCGAACAGGTCGCCGCCGAGGGATTCGTCCGCACCGCCGCGCTCGCCGAGGAGTACGCGGTCAGCATCATGACCATCCACCGCGACCTGGACGTCCTCCAGGCGCAGGGCTGGCTGCGGAAGGTCAGGGGCGGCGCCTCCTCGCTGCCCTCGCTGCTCTTCCACGGCGACATCAGCGAGCGCATGGCCGCCATGAACGCGACCAAACGCCGGCTCGCCCGCGCCGCGCTGCGGCTGCTCACCCCCGGCCAGACCGTCATGATCGACGAGTCCACCACCTGCCTCGCGCTGGCCCAGCACCTCACCGAACGCGGGCCGCTCACCGTCATCAGCAACTTCCTGCCGGTCATCAAGCTGCTGGCGGGCGAGCCCGGCATCACCCTCCTCGCGCTGGGCGGCGCCTACTACCCGGCGTACGACGCGTTCCTCGGCCCGCACACCGCCGACGCGGTCCGCTCCTTCCGCGCGGACGTGCTCTTCATGTCCACCACCGCCGTCACCGGCGACACCTGCTACCACCAGTCGCAGGAGACGGTGCAGGTCAAACGGGCGCTGATGGACCGGGCCGCGCGCAAGGTGCTGCTCGTGGACCACACCAAGTTCGCCCGCAGGGGCGTGTACGCGCTCGCCCCGCTCACCGACTTCGACACCGTCCTCGTCGACGACGCACTGCCCGTCGCCGAACTGCGCCGCCTCCGGGACCTGGGGGTGCCGGTGATCACGGTCGGCGGCGGCGCGTAACACCCGGGGCGGCGACGGGGGCGCGCTTTCCCGGGGCGCCAACGACCGCACCCGCGTGCCGGAATCGCCCGCGCGTACGGAGATCGTCGCGCAGAATGAGGGCCGGGAAGAGGTCTCAGGCGTCGCGGTACGGCCCGGCGCCGGTCTGAGAGGAGAGCGCGTATGCCGCCTTCGGAGCAGCTCGGCGACGGGATGCCGGTGCCCGTGCCGGACACCCGGCTGGCCGCCGAGGCCACCGAGCTGGTGCGGGAGCTGACGGACGACCTGATCTACCACCACTCCCGGCGGGTGTACTACTGGGGCAGCCTCCAGGGCCGCAACCGCAAGCTGGCCTTCGACCCCGAACTGCTCTACATCGGGGCGATGTTCCACGACCTCGGCCTGAACGAGGAGTTCCGGCGCAGCGGCCGGCGGTTCGAGGTGGACAGCGCGGAGGAGGCCAAGCGGTTCCTCACGGCGCGCGGCGTGCCGCAGGACAGCGTGCGGCGGGTGTGGACGGCCATCGCGCTGCACACCACGCCCGGCATCCCCGAGTTCATGGAGCCCGAGGTCGCGCTGGTGACGGCCGGCGTCGAGTACGACGTACTGGGCATCGGCTACGACGACATCGACGCGGAGACGCGGGCCGCCGTCACCCGGCAGCACCCGCGCCCCGACTTCAAGCGCCGCATCCTGGCCGCCTTCACCGAGGGCATCGCGCCCAAGCCGGAGACCACCTTCGGCAACGTCAAGGCGGACGTCCTGGAGCACTTCGTGCCGGGCTTCCGGCGCGGGGACTTCGTCACGACGATCCAGGAGTCCGCCTGGCCGGAGTGAGGCCCCGCCGCCGGCCGGACCGGGGTACTCAGCCGGGGAAGCCCGGGAAACCCGGGAAGCCGGGCAGCCGCCCCGGCTCGGCGAAGGAGTACGGGGCCCAGGGCCCGGTCAGTTCGATGCGCAGCGCGGGGGAGCGGGCGGCCAGTCCGCCGACCGTCTCGGCGAAGGCACCGGCCGCCTCCCGCGGCACGAGATAGGCGCTGTCGAGGAGGTTCCGGCCGTGCGGATACGGGGCCCGGGCGATGGGGGAGGTCCAATAGGCGGAGGTCGCGCGGGAAGCGGCGGCGCCGGCGGGGCAGGCGTCCCGCGGGGGGTGCACGCAGGAGCACTCGGCGACGTCCGCCAGCGTGTGGTGGGCCGCGCGGGCCAGCCCGTCCGTGGGCTCGCCGGCGCCGTCCGCCACGGATTCGGTACCGGTGGGCGCGGCACCGGCCTCCTCGCCCTCGGCGTACGCCTTCACGCCCCACTCCAGCCGCCCGTCCAGCCGCGCGAGCAGCCGTCGGTACAGGTCGGCGCGGGCGGCGAGGATGCGGCGCACCTCCTGGGCGTCGCGGTGGACCGTACCGAGGCGCGTCGGGAGCACGCAGACAGCGGCGGCGGCCTCGTCGACGACTCTCCGGTGGGCGTCGGCGGTGGCCTGCAGGGACGCGTCGTCGGCGGCCGGCTCCCCGGGCGGCCCGGAGACGCCGGGCGGGTCGGAGACGCCGGGCGGACCGGAGACGCTGGGCGGACCGGACGTGCTGTCCGCGGCGGAGGCCAGTGCGGCAAGCGACCCTTCCGGTACCACGACCACGGCGGCGCCGCCGACGCCGGTGAGCCCAGGTCGTGGCCGGAAACCTCTGCGGACGATGCCATAGACATACAGCGGTCCCTGTGGGGAGTCGTGTAAGGGGCCTGCCATCGGACGCGTGGACACCGCCACTGCCCTCTCCTTCTCCGGCCTGTGTTCGTACGCTCTTGCGTTCGATTTCCCGGCTGTACGGGTACCGGAGTCACGGCCCGGCAAACCCGGCCACCGGCGCGAAGGCGCGGCCCGGCCGAGGACGGACTAGCCTGCAAGAAGAGCCGCGCAATAGCCGAAACGCGAGCAACAACAGCTGAAACGTGAGTAACAACGCACTCACACGGACAACCACCCGCGTCCCGCCCGGCACCTTCCGCCCGAAAGCGGGTAGCCGGACAACAGGGACCCGGGGGATGGGGGAGAGCAGCGCGAGCGGAGCGAGCCGAGGGAGGCGGCAGGCATGCAGCACATCGGCGGACGGTGGCGGTGGCGGCGGGGCCCGCTGCGCCGCCGCTGGGACGTGGTGGACGCCTGGCTCGGCCTGCTGACGGCCCTCGCACTCCTCCTGGGCGTACCGGCCGTCGGACTCTCCATCGGCCTCGCCACCTACGGCTCGCAGCGCGCGGAACGCGCCGAACAGCTCGCGGAACGCCGGGCCTTGACCGGCCGCCTGCTGGAGACCGTACCCTCCGACCCGTCCGCCACCGGCTTCGCCGCCGGAACCGGCCAGGTGCCCGCCCAGGCCCGCTGGACCGCGCCCGACGGCCGCAAACACACCACGACGGTGCACGTCGACCCCGGCACCCGCAAAGGCGCCGCGGTCACCGTCTGGACCGACCTCGACGGGAGGCCCGCCGGCGCGCCCATGACCACCGCCCAGGCGGCCGACGACGGCGTCGCCGCCGGCCTCGGCACCGGCATGGCCCTCGGCCTGTTCGTCCTGGCCGTCCGCTGGAGCGGCCGCCGCTACCTCGACCACGTACGCCTCGCGGGCTGGGAACGCGAATGGGCCCAGATCGGGCCGCGGTGGGGGCGGAACCACATCTGAGCGCGACACGGGCGCCCCGGCCGGGATCACCCGCATATGGGGCGCGCCGCACGCCCCTCGCTATCCTGGAAACGGCGTGCTGACGCTCCAGTCCGGCGGTGACATGGACCTGAACACGGTGACCGAGGTGCGGGACGCCCGCGAGCGCGTCCCCTGGCGGCCGGGCGACGCCTGGCTGGCCGGCGGCACCTTCCTGTTCTCCGAACCCCAGCCGCACGTGCGGCGCCTGGTGGACCTCGGCCGGATGGGCTGGCAACCGATCACCAGACTGCCGGACGGCGCGCTGGAGACCGCGGCGACCTGCACCATCGCCGAACTCTCCCGGTACGCCCGAGCACTGGACGCGCCGGCGGCCCCGCTCGTCGAGCAGTGCTGCCGCGCCTTCCTCGCCTCGTTCAAGATCTGGCACGAGGCCACCGTCGGCGGCAACCTCTGCACCGCCCTGCCCGCCGGACCCATGATCGCCCTCACCGCCGCGCTCGACGGCAGCTGCCTGCTCCGCTCGCAGGCCGGGATCCTCCGCCGCGTCCCGGTCACCGAGTTCGTCACCGGCGTCGGGGAGCAGGACCTCGGAGAGGGCGAACTGCTGCGCTCGGTGACACTCCCCGCCCGCGCGCTCCACCGCCGTACCGCGTTCCGGCAAGCCTCCCTGTCCGGCCTGGGCCGCTCCGGAGCCCTGATCATCGCCACCCTCGACCCCGCCGACGCGACCTTCACACTGACGGTCACCGCGTCGACCGTACGGCCGGTACGACTGTGGTTCCCCGCGCTCCCGGACGCACCGGCACTGCGGGACGCAATCGCCGGCGCTGTGCCCGACGGCGACTGGTACGACGACCCGCACGGACTGCCCGCCTGGCGGCGACACATGACCTTCCGGCTGGCCGAAGAGGCCCGGCGGGAACTGGACGAAAGGACCGGCCACCCGTGACCTTCGCCATCCGCGTCAACGGCCGGCCGTACGACACCGCCCCGCGCCCCGGCCAGTGCCTCCGCACCTACCTGCGCGAACACGGCTGGTACGGCGTGAAGAAGGGCTGCGACGCGGGCGACTGCGGCGCCTGCACCGTCCACGTCGACGGCGAGCCGGTGCACAGCTGCCTCTACCCCGCCTTCCGCGCCGCCGGACGCACCGTCACCACCGTCGAGGGACTGGCCGCACCGGACGGCGAACTCCACCCCGTACAAAGGAATTTCCTCGACGCACAGGGCTTCCAGTGCGGCTTCTGCACCGCCGGCTTCCTGATGACCGCCGCGGCCCTGGACGACGAACAGCTCGCCGACCTGCCCCGCGCCCTGAAGGGCAACCTCTGCCGCTGCACCGGCTACCGCGCCGTCGAGGACGCGGTACGCGGCGTACAGCACACCGAGGAGCCCGGCCCCGGGCAGACGGTGGGCCGGAACCTCCCGGACCCGGCCGGCCCCGCGATCGTCACCGGCACCGCCCGCTACACCTTCGACCTCGACGTACCGGGACTGCTGCACATGAAACTGCTGCGCTCCCCGCACGCACACGCCCGCATCACCGCCCTCGACACCGCCGCCGCCCTGCGCGTCCCCGGCGTGCACGCCGTCCTCACCCACCACGACGCGCCCGCCCGCCACTACTCCAGCGCCCGCCACGAACACCCCGAGGAGGACCCGGCCGACACCCGCGTCCTGGACGACACCGTCCGCCACATCGGCCAGCGCGTCGCGGCCGTCGTCGCCGACACCGAGGCGGCCGCGGAGGAAGGCTGCCGCCGCATCGAAGTGACGTACGAGGTACTGCCCGCCGTCCTCGACCCGGAGGAGGCCATGCGGCCCGGCGCGCCCGTCGTGCACGACAAGGACGCGCGGACCGCACGCATCTCCCGGCCCGCGCACAACATCGCGGGCGAGGTGCACGGCGGGACGGGCGACGTCGCGGCGGGCTTCGCCACGGCCGACGTGGTGTACGAGGAGACCTTCCGCACCCAGCGCGTCCAGCACGCGAGCCTGGAAACGCACGGCGCGATCGCCTGGCTCGAGCCCACCGAGCCCACCGAGTCCACCGAGTCCACCGAGCCCACCGAGTCCGCCGAGTCCGCCGAGGGCACGGCCGACGGGCAGCGGCGGCTGGTCGTCCGCTCCAGTACCCAGACCCCCTTCCTCACCCGCCGCGCCCTGTGCACCCTCTTCGACCTGCCGCCCGACGCCGTCCGCGTCGTCGCGGGCCGGGTCGGCGGCGGCTTCGGCGGCAAGCAGGAGATGCTGGCCGAGGACATCGTCGCGCTCGCCGCGCTGCGGCTGCGCCGCCCGGTGAAGCTGGAGTTCACCCGGGCCGAACAGTTCCACGGCACGACGACCCGGCACCCGTTCACCGTCCGGATCCGGGCCGGCGCCCGCCGCGACGGCACGCTCACCGCCCTCCAGCTGCGCGTCGTCGCCGACACCGGCGCGTACGGCAACCACGGCCCGAGCGTGCTCCGCCGCGCCTGCGGCGAGTCGCTGGCCCTCTACCGCTGCCCGAACAAGCGGGCCGACGGCTTCGCCGTCTACACCCACACCGTCCCCGCGGGCGCGTACCGCGGCTACGGCCTCGGCCAGGTCGTCCTCGCCGTCGAATCGGCCCTGGACGAACTGGCCCGCAGGCTCGGCCTCGACCCGCTCGCGCTGCGCGAGAAGAACGTCGTCCGCCCCGGCGAACCCCTCGTCGGCCCGCTCGGCGAGGAAGCGGACCTGCACCTCGCCGGCTACGGCCTGGACCAGTGCCTGGACCTCGTGCGCCGGGCCCGGGCCGAACCCGCCCCACCGGCCCCGGACGGCTGGCAGTCCGGCGAGGGACTCGCCCTCTCGATGCTCGGCCCAGTGGCCGGCCGTGACCGCCGTCCACCTGGCGTTCGACGTGATGGTGCTGGCCGGGATGTTCCTGCTGGCCATGGGGGTGCTGCTGGCGGT
>NZ_JBEPFC010000174.1:0-14890 GCF_040301705.1 Streptomyces sp. NPDC000151
GCCGTCGACCGCGCCCGCACCCGCTTCGGTCCGCAGGCCGCCCGTCCCGCCGCCGCGTCGGCCGCCCCCGCGCCGGCCGCGGGACGCCAGGCTCACGGTCAGCCGTACAGACGGTCGGCGTATCGCGGGCCGTAGTGGGTCTCGATGGCTTCGAGCGGGAGGTCCGGGGCCTCCAGGGTCTTGCATATTCGGGCCCGGGTGGGGAGGGCTTCGGGATGCCAGGTCTCCGTGCGCCACAGACCGGACCGCAGGAACGCCTTGGAGCAGTGGTGGAAGACCTCTTCTATCTCCACGAGCAGTGCGAGCGCCGGACGGTGGCCCTTGACGACCAGCTCGTCGAAGAAGGGGGCGTCGCGCAGCAGCCGGGCCCGTCCGTTGATGCGCAGGGTGTCGCCGCGGCCGGGCAGGACGTACGCCAGGCCCACGTGCGGGTTGGCCAGGACGTTGAGGAAGCCGTCCACGCGCTTGTTGCCCGGGCGGTCGGGGATGACGATCGTGGTGTCGTCCAGCACGTGCGTGAAGCCCGCGGGGTCGCCCTTGGGCGAGACGTCGCAACGGCCCTCGGCGTCGGCCGTGGCGAGCAGGCAGAACGGGGAGTTGGCCAGCCACTGCCGGTCCAGCTCGTGCAGCGCGGGACGGGTCTTGTGGGCGGCGCGGGCGTTCGGCTCGCCGACCAGCTCGCGCAGCTCCGCCTCGGACGTGACCTCCACCAGGCCCTCCAAGGGCCCGCCCGCCGCTGCCGTCCGCGTCCTGTCCGCCGGCTTCGCGGCGGCCGCTCCCGGCTGATCGGCCGTCGGCCCCGTCGTCTCCGCTGATGCTGTGTTCATTGCCGTAATCCCCCTGTCACGGCGGGCCCGCGCGGCTCGCGGGCGCCATGGCAACGACTCTACGCCGGGCCGCCGACAGCGGCGGGGGCCTGTGGATAACTCGTTCGTCCGGCGAGAATCGGGTGTCACTTTCTCCACCGCTGCCGCCGTGGCGGTGGCGCCCGGGCCGGACGCCGCCGCCGTCACCGCCTCGCCGGGAGCCGGCGCGGGCCGCCCGTCAGCCGCCGTTCCGTGCGGCCTTGCGGCGGGCGACGGCGAAGAGCAGCGAGGCGCCCAGCGCGAGAACGGCCGCGCCGCCGACGGCGAGCGGAGCGGTCGAGCCGTCGCCGCCGGTCTCGGCGAGTTGCGTGGTCACCGCCTTGCCCGACGAGCCGTCGGGGCGCACGCCGTCCGCGGTCGGGTGCTTGTGCTCGCCGCCGGTGCTCTTGTCCCCGCTGGTGCCTTCGTCCCCGCTCGTGCCCTGATCCCCGCCCGTGCCCTCGTTCCCTTGGTGCATGTGCGTGTGGTCCATGGACGACTTGTCCGCGCCGGCAGCGAGTTGGCGCTCGGTCGGTGCGGTGGCCGCGGGGGCGGGCGCGGCCGCGGAGTGCGGCTCCGTGCCGGTACCGGCTGCCGTGCCCGCGCTGCCGCCGTCCTTGCCGAAGACCACGTCCGAGCAGGTGTAGAAGGCTTCCGGGCTGTCCGAGCGCTGCCAGATGCTGTAGATCAGGTGGCGGCCGGAGCGGGCCGGCACCTTGCCCTCGAAGACGTAGTCGCCGCCGGTCAGGGTGGGGTCGGTGACCTTCGCGAACGGCTTCGCTTCCAGGTCCGACCACTTCAGCGGCTTGCGCGGGTCGTAGCCTTCCTTGGTGAGGTACAGCTCGAACGTGCCCTTGTGCGGCGCGGTGGCCTTGTACCGGAACGTGTGGGCGCCCGCCGTCATCGGGCCGGCCGGCCAGTCGTCCCGGGCCAGGTCCAGGCCCTTGTACTCCTCGCTGTTCGCGCTGCAGAGCTTGC
The DNA here is from genome assembly GCF_040301705.1 of Streptomyces sp. NPDC000151. NCBI lineage: Bacteria > Bacillati > Actinomycetota > Actinomycetes > Kitasatosporales > Streptomycetaceae > Streptomyces > Streptomyces sp. NPDC000151. Next base: position 1,824 of record NZ_JBEPFC010000174.1, read on the forward strand.
CGTCCGGTATGCGCGTCCTGGACTGGCCGCCCGCCGCGCCGTCCCGTACGCCGTTCCAGTCGTACAGGGCCTGCACGCCGCCGGCCGCGACCATCGCCTTGCAGGCCGCGGAGTCCGGTGATTCCGGGCCCTCGGCGTAGCACGCGGAGATCCGGCTCACCGGGTCCGTCATCGAGCCGTGCGCGGCCGCCGGGCCCGCGGCGAACACGGTGAGGGCGAGCGGGGCGAGGGCGGCGAGGGTGAGTGTTGTGGCCTTGCGACGAGCGGTCATTGTGGGGGTCTCCTTCGTGGCATGACGTCCGGCGGGCAGCACGCTAGCTGCGCCGACCAGCGAATTCGCCGTCCGAAGCGACACCTTGGCGATCTTTATGGGTGGCTTAAGGAACCGCTCAGCGGTGATTAATTCCCGGGGAGGCGACCCACCGGTAGCGCCGCTCGGGGCGGCCGGTGCCGCCGTACCGGAGCGAGACCTCGGCCTGCCCGGTGCCCGTGAAGTACTCGAGGTAGCGGCGCGCGCTCACCCGGGACAGCGCGCCCGCCGCCGCGCACTCCGATGCCGAGAGGCCGTCCTCGTGCTGTCGCAGGGTGCGTTCGACCAGATCCGCCGTATGGGCGGCGAGACCTTTGGGCAGACCTCTGGAGGCGCGCGGGCGGGTGCCGAAGATCTGGTCCACGTCCTCCTGGCTGGCCTCGCCGAGCCGGTCCAGGCGGGTGCGCAACGCGGCCACGTGCCGCAGCTGCTCCTGAAGGGAGGACCGGTCGAACGGCTTGATGAGGTAGTGCAGCGCACCGGCCCGCAACGCGTCCCGTATGACGTGCGCGTCGCGTGCCGCGGTCACGAAGAGCGCGTCGGCGTGCGTCCCGCCCTCCAGGGCCCGCAGCCGGCGCAGCACGCTGATGCCGTCCATGTCCGGCAGGTAGATGTCCAGCAGGAGGAGGTCGGGGCGGAGCCGTTCGGCCGCGCGCAGCGCCTCGGCCCCCGTATGTGCCACGCCGGCCACCGAGAAGCCCTCGGTGGCGTTCACGTAGTGGCTGTGCAGCTTGGCGACCATGAAGTCGTCGTCGACGACCAGCACCTTGGTCATCGAACGATCCCTTCCGCGACCACAACGTTCACAACGACCCTTAATACCGGAAGCGAGACGCGGAGTTAACCCCCGGGCAACATGTGGCCCTCACCACGATCTCCGCCCCCCACAGAGCCACGAAGCCACACGCAAGAGAAGGGTGGTGTCATCTGTGCGTGCGCGCACACCCCTCGCCCTCCTGGGGGCGGTTCTGATCGTCCTCCTCGGCCCGCCCCTGCTGACATCGGGCAGCGGGGCCGACACCGGGACCCGGATTCCGGGCCTGCAGTTCATGGTGCCCAACACGCCGGGCGGTGGATACGACATCACGGCCCGTACGGCGGCGAAGAGCATCGAGGACGCCGGGCTCAACCACAATGTCGAGGTCTTCAACCTCCCCGGGGCGGGCGGCACGGTCGGCCTCAGCCGCATCGTCAACGAGCACGGCAACGGCAAGCTCGCGATGTCCATGGGGCTCGGCGTCGTCGGCGCCGTCCACACCAACCACTCGCCCTCCGGGCTCGGCGACACCACGCCCATCGCGCGGCTCACGGAAGAGCCGGACATCGTGGTCGTCGCCAAGGACTCCAAGTACAAGACGTTCGACCAGCTGCTCGCCGACTGGAAGAAGAACCCCCGCAAGATGCCGGTCGGCGGCGGCTCCTCGGCCGGCGGGCCCGACCACCTGGCGCCGATGCTGATGGCGAAGGCCGCCGGGATCACCCCCAAGTCCGTCAACTACGTGCCGTTCGACGGCGGCGGTGAGCTGCTCGCCTCCGTACTGGGCGGCAAGGTCGCCTTCGGGGTCTCCGGCGTCGGCGAGTACCTCGACCAGATCAAGTCCGGGGAGCTGCGGCTGCTGGCCGTCACCGGCCCCGAGCGGGTCAAGGGCCTGGACGCGCCCACCCTCAAGGAGGCCGGCGTCAACACCGAGTTCACCAACTGGCGCGGCATCGTGGCGCCCCCGGGGCTCACGGACGTCGAACGGCAGAAGCTGACCACCCTCTTCACCGAACTGCACGGAACCAAGCAGTGGAAGGACGCGCTCAAGCGCAACGGGTGGAGCGACGCCTTCATGACCGGCGACAGGTTCGGCCGCTTCCTGGCCGCACAGGACCGGCGCGTCGACACCGTACTGAAGGAGCTGGGGCTGTGAGCACCGGTACCGAACCCGCGGCGCCGACCGGCAGCGGCCTGCGCGCACGCCTGCGCGGCCGCTCCGAACTGGGCGTCTGCCTCATCCTCCTGGTCCTCGGCGTCCTCGTGCTCACCGACGCGGTCACGATGGACGCCGACATCACCCAGCGCGGCCCCATCGGGCCCACCACCGTGCCGATCGTGGTCGGCGTGCTCCTCCTGGTCGTCGCCGTACTCCTCGCCGTCGACGTCCTGCGGGGCGGCCGCGGCGAGGCCGAGGGCGGCGAGGACATCGACCTCACCGAGCCCGGCGACTGGCGCACCGTCGCCCTGCTCGCCGGCGTCTTCCTCGCCAACGCCGTCCTCATCAAACCGCTCGGCTTCCCGATCTCCGGCGCGCTGCTCTTCTGGGGCTCCGCGTACGCACTCGGCAGCCGCAACCTCACCCGCGACCCGCTCATCGCGGCCGTCCTGTCCCTGCTGACCTACGTCGTGTTCAACAATCTGCTGGGCGTGCCGCTGCCCGGCGGCCCGCTCATGGGGGTGCTGTAGACGATGGACTCCCTGTCCTCACTCATCGACGGCTTCGGTACGGCGCTCACCCCGATCAACCTGCTGTGGGCCGCCATCGGGGTGCTGCTCGGCACCGCCATCGGAGTACTGCCGGGCATCGGCCCCGCCATGGCCGTGGCCCTCCTCCTCCCCGTCACCTACGGGCTGGAGCCGACCGGCGCGTTCATCATGTTCGCCGGGATCTACTACGGGGGCATGTTCGGCGGCTCCACCACCTCCATCCTGCTCAACACCCCCGGGGAGAGCGCGGCGGTGGTCGCCGCCATCGAAGGCAACCCGATGGCGCGCGCCGGGCGCGGCGCCCAGGCCCTGGCGGCCGCCGCCTGCGGGCACTTCGCGGGCGGCATGATCGGCACGATCCTGCTGGTCGTGCTCGCGCCCACGGTCGCCTCGCTCGCCGTGGACATCGGCGCACCCGACTACTTCGCCATCATGGTGCTCGCCTTCATCGCCGTGACGTCCGTGCTCGGCAGCTCCCGGATACGCGGCTTCGCCTCGCTGCTCATCGGCCTGACCCTCGGGCTCGTCGGCCTGGACCAGATGACCGGGCAGCAGCGGCTCACCTTCGGGACGCTCGAACTCGCCGACGGCATCGACGTCGTCATCGTGGCGGTCGGACTGTTCGCCATCGGGGAAGCGCTGTGGGTGGCGGCCCATCTGCGGCGCACATCGGGTGAGTCGATCCCGGTGGGCCGCCCCTGGCTGGGCAAGGCGGAGCTGCGGCGCACGTGGAAGCCGTGGCTGCGCGGGCCGCTCATCGGCTTCCCGTTCGGCGCGATCCCGGCCGGCGGCGCCGAGATCCCCACCTTCCTCTCGTACGTCACCGAGAAGCGGCTCTCCAAGCACCGCGACGAATTCGGCCGCGGCGCCATCGAGGGCGTCGCCGGGCCCGAGTCGGCGTCCTCGGCGTCGGCGGCCGGCACGCTCGTGTCGATGCTGACCCTCGGCCTGCCGACGACCGCCGTCGCCGCGGTCATGCTGGCGGCCTTCCAGCAGTACGGCATCCAGCCCGGGCCGCTGCTCTTCGAGCGCGAACCGGAGCTCGTCTGGGGCCTGATCGCCTCGCTGTTCGTCGGCATGGTGCTGCTGCTCGTCCTCAACCTGCCGCTGGCGCCCGTCTGGGCGAAGCTGCTGCGGATCCCGCGCCCGTACCTGTACGCCGGGATCCTCTTCTTCGCCGCGGTCGGCGCGTACGCGGTCGGCGGCGAGCCGCTGGACCTGGTCATTCTGCTGATCATCGGGCTGATCGGACTGGGCATGCGGCGGTACGGCCTGCCGGTACTGCCCGCCGTCATCGGCGTCATCCTGGGCCCGGCCGCCGAACAGCAGCTGCGGCGGGCACTGCAGATCAGCGACGGCAGCGTCGCCGGCCTGGTCAACACGCCCTTCTCGATCACCGTCTACGCCGTGATCGTGGTGCTGCTGGGCTGGCCGTGGATCAAGCGGGCGCTGCCGCGCGGGCGTTCCGCGCGCGCTGCGGACTGATAAGCCCTCAATCGGCTGTCGTCGCAGGTCAGCGCCGATTGTCAGTGGGGCCTGTCACTATCTGTGCATGGCTACCGACACGCCGGTCACCGACGCCGGTTACTGGGAATCCGCCGCCGAGCGGTTCGACGACGAGCCCGATCACGGGCTGCGCGATCCGGCGGTACGAAGCGCATGGGCGGACCGGCTGCGGGACTGGCTGCCGGCCGGGCCGTCCGACGTCCTCGACCTCGGCTGCGGCACGGGCAGCTTGGCCCTGCTCGCCGCCGAGCAGGGCCACCGCGTCACGGGGGTCGACCGCTCGCCGCGGATGGTGGAGGCGGCCCGCGCCAAGTTCGCGGCGGCGCGGCTCGGGGACCGGGCCCCGGCCGCGCGGCTGCTGGTCGGGGACGCCGCCGAACCACCGGCGGGGGAGCGGCAGTTCGATGTGGTCCTGGTCCGGCACGTGCTGTGGGCGCTGCCCGATCCGGAGGCGGCGCTGCGCCGGTGGGTGGGGCTGCTGCGGCCCGGGGGCCGGCTGGTGCTGATCGAGGGCCGGTGGGGCGAGGCCGACCCGGTCGGCATCACGGCCGCCGAGCTGGAACGGCTGACCGCTCCGCTGGCCCGCCGCACGCACCTGGAGAGACTCGCGGGTGATCCCGCGCTGTGGGGCAGGGAGGTGCGGGACGAGCGGTACGCGCTCGTGGTCCACCCCGCGCCGCCGGCCCGCCATACGGAGGTGATCGATGTCCATCTGATCCTGCGCCGCGGCGACGAGGTACTGCTCGCCCGGCGCGCGAACACCGGATACGCCGACGGGCTGTTGCACGCACCGAGCGGGCACGCCGAGGACGGCGAGGACGTCCAGGAGGCGATGATCCGGGAAGCGGCCGAGGAGACCGGGCTGCGGCTGACCGCGTCGGACCTGCGGGTCGCGCTGGTCATGCAGCACCGCGCGCCGGACGGGCGGCCGCGGATCGGCTGGTTCTTCGAGGCGGCGTACGGCGCGGGCGGCGAGCCCGTCAACCGCGAGCCGGAGAAGTGCTCCCAGCTCGACTGGTTCCCGCTGGACGCGCTGCCGGACGACATGGTCGCGTACTGCAGAGCGGGCCTGGACGCGTACCGCGCGGGCCGGCGCTTCGTCCTGCACTGGCACCGGCCCGGCGACTCCATCGCCTACGACCCGGCGGGCCCGGGCCGCGCGGTGGCGCTGCCGCCGAGCACGGCCGGCCGCACGGCGGAAACGGCGGGACGAGGGTGAGGAGGACGACGGCGAGGAGGGGCGGACGAGGGTGAGGCGGACGACGGCGAGGAGGGGCGGACGAGGGTGAGGCGAATGATGGCGAGGAGGGGGTGGGGGCGTGCCTCGGTAGTGGGCGTGAGGTGTGGGGGATTGGGCGTGGTGGGCGGGGTGCGGGGGCGGGTGCGGAGCACAATGGGTGGGACAAAGGTTCTGTAGCCTCGCCTCTACGTCTCGGAGTGTCACCGTGGTCCTGCATCCTCTGCAGCTCGTCGTCGATCCGGAAGCGGCGGACGCGCCGTACGAGCAGGTCCGCACCCAGATCGCCGAGCAGGCCCGGAGCGGACGGCTGCCGGCCGGGTTCCGGCTGCCGACGGTGCGCGGGCTGGCGGGGGAGCTGGGGCTGGCGGCGAACACCGTGGCCAAGGCGTACCGGGCGCTGGAGGGTGACGGGGTGATCGAGACCCGGGGCCGTAACGGTACGTTCGTCGCGGCCGCGGGGGACGCGGGCGCTCAGCAGGCCGCGGAGGCCGCCCTGGCCTTCGCCCAGCGGGCGCAGCGGCTCGGCCTCGACCACCAGGCCGCGCTGACCGCCGCGGTGACGGCCCTGCGCGCCACGTACGGCGAGGACGGGTGACCATCCACCGGTAGAGGGCGGGTGACCACCCACCAGCAGAGGGCGGGTGACCATCCGCCAGCGGCGAGAGCCCCGCAGGCCCGCAGCCCCGCAGCCCCGCCGGATGCGCCGGAGGGTGTTCCGTTGCCCGAGCCACGCATAAGGTAGCTCTGCTAACTCATCGTTCAGTAAGAACCGGAGGTGGGCGCGCCATGGCCAGCAAGAAGGCGCTCGTTCGTCGGCCGAGTCCGCGGCTCGCGGAAGGGCTGGTCACGCACATCGACCGGCGGCCGGCGGACGCCGGGCTCGCGCTGCGGCAGTGGGAGACGTACGTCGGGACGATGCAGGCGCACGGCTGGGAGACCATCGAGGTGCCGCCCGCCGACGACTGCCCGGACGGCGCCTTCGTCGAGGACACCATGGTCGTGTTCCGCAACGCCGCGCTGATCTCGCGGCCCGGCGCGGACGAGCGGAAGCCGGAGACCACGGCGGCCGCGGCGACCGTCGAGGCGCTCGGCTGCTTCGTGGGCCGGGTCCGTGAGCCGGGGACGCTGGACGGCGGGGACGTGCTGAAAATCGGCGACACGGTGTACGTGGGCCGCGGCGGGCGCACCAACGGTGACGGAGTGCGCCAAATTCGAGCTGCTTTCGAGCCATTGGGGGCGCGGGTCGTCGCCGTACCGGTCAGCAAGGTACTGCACCTGAAGTCGGCCGTTACCGCACTTCCCGACGGCACCGTCATCGGATATCCGCCGCTCGTCGACGCCGAGGCGCGTGCGCTCTTCCCGCGCTTCCTGGCCGTACCGGAGGAGAGCGGCTCCCACGTCGTGCTGCTGGGCGAGGGAAAACTGCTGATGGCGGCCAGTGCGCCGAAGAGTGCCGAGCTGTTCGCGGATCTCGGGTACACGCCGGTGCTCGTCGACATCGGTGAGTTCGAGAAGCTGGAGGGGTGTGTGACGTGTCTGTCCGTACGCCTGCGGGAGCTGCCCGCATGACCGCCATATCGTGACGGCATGAGCAACCTCGATCTCAAGCCCGCGGCCAGTCTCTGCGGGGGCGGAGGCCGGACCGGACCGGTCCGTGACGTCCAGCCAGGCAAGCAGGTTCCGCTGGGGGAGTCCACGCTGGTCCGCAGACTGCTGCCGAACCTCGGCCGCAGGATGGTGGGCGCGTGGTGCTTCGTGGACCACTACGGTCCGGACGACATCGCCGGGGAGCCCGGGATGCAGGTGCCGCCGCATCCGCACATGGGGCTGCAGACGGTCAGCTGGCTGCGCGAGGGCGAGGTGCTGCACCGCGACAGCCTCGGCTCCCTGCAGCTCGTACGACCGCGGGAGCTGGGCCTGATGACCTCGGGCCGGGCGATCGCGCACTCGGAGGAGTCGCCGCGCGACCACACCCGGGTGCTGCACGGCGCGCAGCTGTGGGTCGCGCTGCCGAACGAGCACCGGGGGAAGGCGCCGTCGTTCGAGCACCACGCCGAACTGCCGGTGATCACCGGGGGTGGCGGGGTGAGCGCGACCGTGATCCTCGGGGAGCTGGCGGGCGCGCGGTCGCCCGGCACGATCTACTCGCCGCTGGTCGGCGCGGACATCACGATCGGCGCGGGGGCGCACGTACGGCTGCCGCTGGAGAGCGACTTCGAGTACGCCGTGCTGTCGATCGAGGGCGAGACCGAGGTGGACGGCGTACGGCTCGGACCCGGCTCGCTGCTGTACCTCGGGTGCGGGCGGAGCGAGCTGCCGGTGCGCGCGGACGTCCACAGCAGCCTGATGCTGCTGGGCGGGCTGCCGTTCGAGGAACAGATCGTCATGTGGTGGAACTTCGTCGCGCGCAGCGGTGAGGAGGTGGCGGCGGCGCGGGAGGCGTGGATGGCGGGGGAGCGCTTCGGGACGGTGCACGGTTACGACGGGCCGCCGCTGCCCGCTCCGGCGCTGCCACGGGTGCCGCTCAAGCCGCGGGGGCGCCGGCGGTGAGGCGGCCGGCCCGCACCGACGCGCGTTCGGGCCGCACTGCCGAAGGCACGAGCCACACCGCCACCGGCACGGGCCCCGCCTCCGAAGGCACGAGCCACACCGCCACCGGCACGGGCCGCACCGCCGAAGACGCGACCCGCACGGCCTGCCCCCTCGCAGGCACCGGCCCGCGTCAGCGCTTCACAGGTACAGACCCGCGTCGGCGCCCGTGTCCTGGGAGGGGACGGCGGCGGGGCGGGTGCCGCGGCGGAGTGCGTACAGTTCGGCGAGGCTCGCGCCGTCGCGGCCGATGCCCTCGTCCGAGCCCAGCCAGCCGACCGCTTCCGCGCGCGTGAGCGGGCCGACCTCGATACGGGCCAGACAGCGGCCGGGCCGGACCACCGCCGGGTGCAGCCGCTCCAGGTCCTCGTTGGTCGTCACGCCCACGAGGACGTTGCGTCCCTGGCCCAGCAGGCCGTCCGTGAGGTTCAGCAGCCGGGAGAGCGCCTGCCCTGCGGTGTGCCGGGCCTCGCCGCGGATCAGCTCGTCGCAGTCCTCCAGGAGCAGCAGCCGCCACCGCCCCCGGCCCGTCACGTCGTCCTCGCCGATGGCGATGTCCATCAGATAGCCGACGTCGTTGAAGAGCCGCTCCGGGTCCAGCACGCAGTCGACCTGGCACCAGTCGCGCCAGGAACGGGCGAGCGTGCGCAGCGCGGACGTCTTGCCCGTGCCCGGCGGGCCGTGCAGGAGCAGCAGCCGGCCGGCGATCTCCTCGGGGGTGACCTTCATCAGGCCGTCCAGCGCGTCGGCGACCGGAGCCGTGTAGTTCGGACGGATGTCCTCCCAGGTGCCGGCGGAGATCTGCCGGGTGGTGCGGTACGGGCCGCGGCGCGGGGAGTAGTACCAGAAGCCCATGGTGACGTTGGCGGGCTGCGGCTCCGGCTCGTCCTCGGCGCCGTCCGCCGACTGGCCCAGCACCTTCTGGGCCAGCTCGTCGCTGACCGCCGTGACCGTGATGTCGGCGCCGCGGTTCCAGCGCGAGACGAGCAGCGTCCAGCCCTCGCCCTCCGCGAGGGTCGCGCTGCGGTCGTCGTCGCGGGCGCAGCGCAGCACTTCGGCGCCGGGCGGCAGCAGCGTCAGGCCCGCCTTGACGCGCTCCACGGAGCGGCTGCGGGCGTACGGCTGCCGTCCATTGGCGAACCGCCCCAGGAAGAGGGCGTCCACCACATCGGACGGGGAGTCGCTGTCGTCCATCGTCAGACGGATCGGCAGCGACTCCTCGGCGGCGGCCGGCGGAAGGTGATCGGCACACATGCTGGCCATGATCCGGCATGACCCGCGTGCCGTACACGGAATTTCGGGATTACCCGGGCCGGACCGGAGACGGACGCGGGCTTGACCGGCACTTGACAGGCGGGGTGGTAGTTCTGTCCACAGCGCAACCGTTACGCGGTGCGGGCGCTCAACAGCCGGGAATCTGACTAGGCTTGCCCGTTGTGGGACGTCATGGGGGGTTACGGGTGGCAATACCGGGGCGCACGCGGTGGGTGATCGCCGCGCTTCTCGGCACGGGGGTGGCAGTTCTGGCGTTACTCCTGGTCATGTGCGGGTTTCCGCCGGGGGGACAGGACGGCAGGGGCACGAACAACGGAGTGTTCGGCAGCGCGAACCCGATGGATCAGCTGGGCTGGGGGTTCACGCACACCGAGTTCAGCGCCGACCGCGGCGAGCACACCGCCAAGGTGCAGGCCGACCGGCTGCTCACCGGCGACCCGATGCCGCAGAACCAACACATCATGGGCTGGGGCGCGCGCAATCCGGAACCGAGCCCCGGGAAGTACAACTTCCGCGACCTGGACCGGCGGCTGGCGCTGATCCGGAGCACCGGCGGCACACCCGTCCTGACCCTGTGCTGTTCGCCGGACTGGATGAAGGGCGGCAAGGCAGGGAAAACGGACTGGGGCGAGCTGGAGAAGGCGCCGAGCCCGGACCACTACGAGGACTTCGCGAAGCTGGCGGGGAAGATAGCGAAACGCTATCCGGAGGTCCGGCACTTCATCGTCTGGAACGAATTCAAGGGATTCTTCGACGACGACAAGAACCGCTGGGACTACGAGGGTTACACGAAGTTGTACAACCTCGTGTACAAGGAGCTGAAGAAGGTCGACCCGGGAATCCAGGTCGGCGGGCCGTACGTCGTGATGGACAGCTACCGCCCCGGTGAGGACTCCTACGCGTCCGATCTCGCGGGGCCCTGGGGCTCGGTCGACCAGCGGGTTCTGGACGCGGTCTCGTACTGGAACGAGCACAAGGACGGCGCCGACTTCCTGGCCGTCGACGGGTCCAGTTACACCAAGGACGATGTGTACGCGCCGGACGAATTCGGGGCGACGGAGAAATTCGGCGACGTGACGCGGTGGCTGCGCGAGGAGACCGGGCTGCCGGTGTGGTGGTCGGAGTGGTACGTCGAGGTCGCCGACGAGAACGACGACCGGAACGGCTGGAGCGAGCCGCACCGTACCGCCGTCCAGGCCACCGCGATGATGGAGATGGCGCGGGCCGGCGTCGCCACCGCGCTGTACTGGAATCCGCAGAACGAGGGCAAGGACTGCCCCGGATGCCTGTGGCGGAGCACGCAACTGGACGATGGCGGCGGCGAATTGCCGATGATGAAACTGCTCGGGAAATTCGGGAAGGAATTCCCGCCGGGGACCACGTTCCGGTCCGTTTCCGTCGCGCCGGACGACCGGCCGAACGTACGGGTGCTCGCCGACGACGACACGGTGCTGGTGATCAACACCCTCGACCGGACCATCCAGGCCAAGATCGACGGCCGGACCTTCGACATGCCGGCCTACGGGCTGCGCTGGCTGAAGCGCTGAACCCCTGAACCGCTGAAGAACGGCTGCGCCCCGCCCCGTACCAGTACGGGGCGGGGCGCAGCCACGACAGCGAGCACGCCTCCTACGACAGCGTCACGAACCGCTGCACGAGGGCGGCCAGGAAGACCACCAGGAGCGGCAGCGAGAACCAGAACGAGCCCTGGACCCAGCGCTGCTTGCCGACGCCCGGCGGGAGCGCCACCCGCACGATCTCGCGGGTGCCCAGCAGCACGATCAGCGCCACCACCGCCAGGCCGCCCGCCACCGACCACGGCGTCCAGGTGACCTTCGGGCCCGCCGGACCGGGGGCGGGCTGCGGTACCGGGCCCGCCGCCGGGGCCTTCAGCTCGTACAGCACGGCGTCGTCGTTGACGACCACCCGCCGCAGCTCGGGGCGGCGGTCCAGGTTCGCGCGCAGCCGCCGCTCCCAGCTGTCCGGGTAGCCGCCGTCCAGCCGCAGCGCCTCGGACTGGCCGCGGTTGACGATCAGGTACGACTGCGGTCCCGCGTCCTTCAGCGCCTTGACGATCGGGCCGACGAGCACCGGGTCGCGCGGCGCGAGGGTCGGCTCGTACTGGACGCGCTCCATGTCCTTGGCCCCCCACGGCATGTCCGGGGTGACGTTGTCGACCGGGTCGTCGGTCATCCACAGCAGCCGTACGGTCGGCTCGTCGTGGGCGTACACGTAGTCCATCGCCGCGACCTCGCCGGGCCGGGTCCGCTCGAACGGCTCGTTGCCCCAGCGGGCCACGAGGAAGCCGAAGACCAGCACCAGGCCCGCCAGCAGGGCCGCGAGCGGCCCGAGGCCGCGGCGGCCGACTGTGGGGCGGCCGGTGGCGGAGGGATCGGCGGTGAGGGGAGTGGCGGCGGGGCGCGGGAAGAGCGCGAGCGCGGCGAGCACGCACGCGCCGGGCAGCGCGAACATGAAGACGCGCAGCGCCATCTCGCCACCGTAGGACTGCATGCCGAAGGCGAGGAACGGCACGAAGGCGAGCACCGGCAGGGAGCGCTCGGCGAAGCCCGCCAGGCGCCGCCGCAGCACGCCCCAGCAGGCCAGCGCGAGCACCGAACCGGCCAGCAGAACCCGGGTGTACAGGACGAGCTTGTGGGTGCTGCTGCCGCCCGCGATACGGCCCGACACCGAGGAGGTGACATTGGAGCCGAGGCCGCCGATGCCGCCGAACAGCTCGTCGAAGTGGCCCGACCAGTAGGGCTCGGCGAGGAAGCCGATCCAGAAGACGACCAGCACGCCGAGCAACAGAGGCAGGCCGCGCAGCGTCGAACGGCGCACGAACACCAGGAAGACGAGCACGCCGAGCATCACGAAGGGCGTGAGCTGGTGGCCTGCCACGGAGACCGCGAACAGCGCGATCAGCACACCGAGCAGGACCGCGCGCTGTCTGCGGCCCGCCGGGCGCACCTCGGCCTCACCGGGGAGCAGCTTGCCGCGCAGCACCCGGGGGTCGCGGAACCACACCATGAGGACCGCGACGAACACGAGGTAGAGCAGGTACGTGAAGCCCTGCGGCGAGAAGTAGTCCTGGCCGACCCAGCCGCACAGCGCGAACAGCCACGCCGCGCTCCACTTCGCGCGCCAGTCCGCCCGTACGGAGCGCAGCAGCAGGAACACCGGGGGGAGGTAGAGAAGTTGGATGGTCAGCGGCCACCAGCGGAGCAGCGCGTCGAAGTCGGTGACGCCGCAGGCCTCGGCGAGGAACTGCGCCCCGGCGAAGAAGCCCGGCCAGCTCCAGCGCGCGTCCAGGTCCGGTACGGCGGTGCCGGTGCGGCCGATGTAGTCCAGGAAGCCCAGGTGCTGCCAGGCGGTGGCGAAGCGCGGCTCGGCCTCCAGGACGGCGGGCAGCGCGTGCAGCGCCACGACCGTGAGCAGCAGCGTCGCCGCCAGCAGGACCCGGCGCGGCCGGGAGAGCCACAGCCCCGCGGCGAACGCCACGGCGAGCAGGGCGGCGCCGATCAGCGTGGCGACGGGCAGGACGGAGATCAGGCCGAGCCCGCCCATCCGGTCCAGGTCGGCGTCGCCCATCCCGCGCAACGGCAGCCAGAAGAGCGCGAGCGCGACGCCGAGCAGGGCCCAGACGCCGAGGTCGGGCCGGGCGGCGAGGCGGGCGGCCACGC
>NZ_JBEPFC010000175.1:0-14770 GCF_040301705.1 Streptomyces sp. NPDC000151
CCCCGGCCAGCCAGCGCGCCACCGCGGCGGCCTCCCCGGCAGGACAGGTGCCCTCGGGCAGCGGGAGCACGGCGCCCGCGCCCAGCACCGCGCCGTGCGCGGCGAGCGCGGCGCGGTCGAGCGTGACGGTACGGGCGGCGGCCGGGGAGATGAACGTGCCGTGGTAGCCGCCGATCAGGACGCCCTGGCCCGGGCCGGTGCCGCAGTGCTCCAGTACGCGGGCGAGCGGCACGCCGGTGGGGACCTCCAGGACGCGGGTGCCGGCGACGGTCAGCAGGAGGGTGCCCGGCTCGTCGGGCACGCCGGCCGCGCGGTACCCGAGCGCGCCCAGCCGGGCGGCGACGGCGAGCTGGGCGTACGTCTCGGTGTTGGACAGCAGGGTGGGCAGGCCGCCGAGGCCGCGCTCGCTGGTGCGGACCCGGCGGCCCGAGGGCAGGCCGGGGCCGCCGTCGAGGCCGGAGACGAGGGCCGAGCCCTCGCCGCCGACGAACCGCTCCGGCAGCCGCGTCACCCGTAACGCCACGGACAGCGGCCCGAGTTCGGCGACCGCGCGGCGCACCGAGTCCGCCACGTCGGGCCGGGCCACCCCGACGGCGACCTCCTGCGCGCCGAGCGCCCGCGCGGCCAGCAGCGCGCCGTCCAGCACGAGGTGCGGGGCGTACAGCAGCAGTGCGGTGTCCTTGAGGCAGCTCGGCTCGCCCTCCGTGCCGTTGACGACGACCGCGGCACGGCCGTCGGACCGGTGCAGCGCCTCCCGTACGGCTGTCAGCTTCCGCGCGAAGGGGAAGCCGGCGCCGCCGCGGCCGCGGAGGCCGACGTTGTCGGCGAGCGCGACGAGTTCGGCGGCGGAGAGTACGGGCGCGGTGCCGTGTGTGGTCAGGTGTGCCACGCGGTCCAGTCGGGTGGCGCCGCCGTGCGGTGCGGCTACGCCTGCCAGCAGCCGGGGCGGCCACGGGGGTGGGGTCGTGACGCCGATGCCGGGTGCGCCACCGTCGTGGCCGGGCGCGCAGTTCCCCGCGCCCCTCATGGGCGCCCTCACGGGCGCCGCTCAGGGGTGTACAGCCGGTACGCCAGCGTCGCGGCCGTGGCCGCCACGCACGCGGCGTATCCGGCGGTGACCCAGCCATCCGCCGGGCGGCCCGCGCGCAGGCCGTGGACCAGGGCCGCGCCCCAGGCCAGGTACGCGGCCATGTGCAGGGCGCGCCACCAGCGGGCAGCGGATCCGCCGGTGAATGCCGTGCGCGCAGCACCCGTCACCGCGACCGCGAGGAACGCGTATCCGGCCAGCGTGCCCAGGCCGATCAGCAGCGGGCGGGCGCCGTCGGCGAACGGCAGCGCCGCGCCCCGGCCGGTGGTCTGACCGCGGGCCACCTTCACCCCGACGTGCAGCGCGAGGAAGCCGAGCCCGGCGACGCCCGTGCCGCGGTGCACGGCCTGCGCCAGCAGCCGGTGCCCGGAGCGCAGCACCCGGCGGTCGGTGGCGGCCAGGCCCCAGAGCACGGTGCCGGTCAGCGCGACCAGCGCGAGGACGCCGGCCCCGAAGTCCAGGAAGTCGGCGGTCCGGGCCGCCGCGCCGGACCGCGCGAGGACGGCGAGGAAGAGCAGCAGCGCGGCGGGCAGCGCGGGACGCAGCGGGAAATGCGGGCGGTTGCGGGCGCGCGAAGACGGCGCGGACATCGGTCCTCCACGGAAATCGAGCGGAAGGATGCACAACGCCCCGGAAAGGGCGGGGAATTGCCGTACGTTCGGTACGTTCCATCGGCGATGTGTGCGGCAGCATCGCCGACGCGTCCGGGGCCTTCCGGACCTTTATCGCGCTGTGACAAATTCCTGCACCGGGCATCGCCGCCGCCGTGCCCGGTGCGGATGATGCCGACTCAGGCACAACGGCCGTATCCCAGCCGCTCCCCGACGGCAGGAACGAGGTAGCGATGTGTGATCTCCTGAACCGCATCTGGTCACGCCCCCGAGGTGAGTGGACCCGGGTTCTGCGAAAGGAACTCCCGTCGCTCGCCGAAAAGATGGTGGAAGAGCTGCGCATCGCTTTTCCCGCCTTTTCGGCCCTTCTCGCGGAATCAGCCAAAGAAGAGGCCGCACAATGGGCCGTGGAACAGGCCCTGTTGACGTCGCTCGGTTACCAGGAGCGGACGGAGTGCGAACGCCGCCCCGCCGGACTGGTCGTCACGCCGATGCCGGTGTCCCGCGCCCGGCAGGTCCTCTTCACCGCGCTCGCCGGGCAGCGCCCGCTGTCGCCCGCCGCGCTCGCCGAGCCCGCCCGGTGCGCCGGCTGGCCCGTACCGGACCGGCTCCAGGCCGTCGTCCTCGGCTCCGCCGTCGAGGCGCCACAACTGGCCGCGGCGCTGGGCGACGCGCTGCTCGGCACCGTCGACGGCGACACCTGCCTCTTCGTGCCCGACCCGGGAACGCAGACCCGGCCCCGGCTGGAGGCCGCGCTCAAGGGCCGCCCGGCGGCGGTCGGCCACACCGTGCCGACGGGCGACGCGGCGTCCTCGCTGCGCTGGGCCCGCGCGCTGCTCGCCTTCGGGCCCGCGCGCGGCGGGCCCGACGTGCGCCCCGCGTTCGTCGACGACCACCTCTCCGCGCTGCTGCTCCTCCAGGACGAGTCGCTGGCCAGGGCGCTGGCCACGCGCTGGCTCGGTCCACTGGAGGAGCTGACGCCCCGGCAGAGCGAGCGCCTCGAGGTCACCCTGCTGGCCTGGCTGGAGGGCGGCGGCGCGCCGGAGGCGGCGAAGGTGCTCCATGTGCACCCGCAGACCGTGCGGTACCGGCTGCGGCAGATCGAGAAGCTCTTCGGCTCCGCGCTGCGGGACCCGCGCACCCGCTTCGAGCTGGAGATGGCGCTGCGCAGCCGGCGGCTGCTGGCCCACGTACGGCGCTACCGCGCACGGCCCGGGCGCCGGGCCCGGCCGGTGACCTCCGGCATCCGCCCGCTGGGCGTCGCCAGGGAGGCGCGGGTGAACGGCCTCTGAGCGCGGAAGCGGAGGCGGCCCCGGACCGGCCAGGTCCGGGGCCGCCGCGTCGGCTCAGCGGCAGTCGCGGCCGCTGTTGATGCACCGGACCGCCTTGTCCATCAGCCGCTCCGGCATGACGTTGATGAAGTCGCCGTGGTCGGTGACCGGCTTGTGCAGCTGCTCGGGGAAGCTGTCCACCGCGAACTGCCCGCCCTTGGGCACGTCGTAAGTGATCTTCTCCTGGAGCTGCGGGATGGCGCGGAAGCCGGCCGGGCAGGAGCCGTCCTGCTGTGCGAACGCCACGTGCGTACGGTGGTTGGCGCTGTCCGTGTTCTGCCCGTCCCAGCAGCTCTGGAAGTTGAAGGTGCGCACCACGTCGGCGCCGTTCGGGCAGATCGGGTACTTGTCCTTCAGCTGCCGGTCCTCGAAGCCGACACAGCTCCAGGAGGCGTTGGCGTTGGCGGGGCCGTTGGTGAACGCCTTGGCGTCCCCGGTGATGATGCGCAGGAAGCGGGGCATCGCGGTCACGTCACCGGCCTGGCTGCCGCTGAAGGTGAGCTTGACGGCGGACGGGGTGAGGACCGAGCCCACGTTGCCGTCGTGGCCCGCGCCCGGCTTGTGCTCCGAGGTGCCGTCCAGGGTGCGCAGCACGGGCCAGTAGTACGTGGACAGGTCGCCGTTGCCGCAGGTGGTGCCGGAAGCGGCCAGGCTCTGGTCGGTGGAGAAGGCGTCGGTGGACTCGTTGCCGACGTAGTCGTGGGTGTGGTGCGCGCCGTTGCTGACACCCGGCGTCACGATGACGTTGTCGGAGTTGAAGTGGCCCTCTTTGTTGCGGCCGCACTGGGAGACGAACGTGCCGGTCGAGGCGCCGTCGCCCTGCGGCGGCTGCTGGGCGTTGGGCTGGACGGACCGGATGTCGGCGAAGTCGTCGGGGGAGGGCCCGCCGGGCGGCTGCTGCGCACCGCCGTCCTGCCCTTGCTGGGCTGCGTCTCCCTGCCCTTGCTGCGCGTCGTCCTGGCCTTGCTGACCGCCCTCTTGCCCTTGCCGACCGCCGTCCTGGCCCTGCTGTGCGTCTCCCTGGCCTTGCTGCTGGGCGTCTCCTCCACCCTGCTGCTCGCCGACCGATATGGGCTGACCCGTCGGCTTCGTCTTGCAGGCGCTCATGTTCAGCAGGGCGTCGGGGCGGGGTGCCGACCGGCCGATGGCGTCGGCCATCGCCCCGATCGTCTTCTCGCGCTGCTGCCGCAACTGCGGGAGCACCGCGTCCGTACCGCCGCCGCGCCCGCCCGCCATCATCTTCTCGTACGCCGTCGCCACCTGGCGGTCCAGCGCGGCGAGCCCGCGGGAGACCGGGAGTTGCGCGCCGCGCGGCACCTGTCGCAGCCGGTCGCCGACGTCCGGGCAGGACACGGTCGAGGCCATGGCCGCCGGGCCGCCGCGCTGCGCCGGGCCGTCCTCGCCCGCGCCGTCGGCCGAGGCGCCGGCGGCGATCAGCGCGGTACCGCCGCCGCCCAGCAGCAGCGCGGCGGCCGCGGCCACCAGCCGGATGGTCAGGCGCGAGCGTTTGTGGGCCTGTGGAGTCATGCGATCACTTCGATTCGTGGGGAGTGGTACGGGAAGTGGTGGGGAGAGTGGGGGCGTGGGTGCGGCCGCGTGTTCGGGGAAACGTACGGCTGCCGGGGCCGGGCCGCCGCCAGGTTGCCGAAGTCGACCAGACCGGTACTTTCCAGGACCGTGATGTGGTCCAGGACGACCGCATTCGTACGAGTGGCCAGCCGGCGGACCATCGCGTTGCGGCTCTGCGCCCGGACGAGCGCGACGAGGCCGAAGACCTTGCCGTGCGCGCGGCGCAGCAGCTGCGCGAAGAGCCGGTCGAAGTCCTGGCCGCGGGCGGCGTCCAGCTGCCCGAGCCAGCCCTGCTGCTGCGGGGTGGGCCGGTCCGGCAGCGATACGCCCAGGTCACGGGCCGTCTGTACGGACAGCCGGTCCAGCTCGGTGTGGCCTGCCACGAGGTGGTCCCCCGCGGTCCGCACGGCCTTCCGCGTGCCGCGTTCCCGCGCCTGACGCCCCGCGGGCAGCTCCCACAGCCCGGCGAGCCGTACCTTGCGTACGAAGTCCCGGTCCAGGGGCGTGAGCAGGCCGTACGGGGTGCGGACGGTGCCGCCGCCGTCGTCCTCCCAGCCGGCGGCCGCGGCGGCCGTCGAGGTGTTCTGGCCGAAGAGCTGGACGGGCAGCAGCAGCGCGACGAGCGTGGCCGCGAGGGCGGCGACGATCAGCCCGGTGGCGAGCGCCCGCGCGGGGACGGCGGACGGCTGGCCGGCGATGGAGCGCACACGAAACCTCCCGGTCGGTCCGGTGGGGACGACTCGGACGCTAGGCCGGTGCGGGGCGGCGGAACGCGGGGTTCGCGCGCCCGGACAAGAAAACGCCGGGGCGGCGCGTGCGCTGCTACGGTGCGGCGGGGCGGGCCGCGCCGCTCAGCCCGCGTACAGCGCGTCGATCTCCGTCGCGTACGCCCGCTCGATCGCCGCCCGGCGCAGCTTCAGCGAGGGCGTCACCAGGCCGTCGGCGATGCTGAACTCGCCGGGCAGGATGCGGAAGGCGCGGATGGACTCGGCGCGCGAGACCGAGGCGTTGGCGACCGCGACCGCCCGCTGCACCGCCGCCCGTACGCCTTCCTCCGGCGGGTCGCCGGGCCGGGCGTCCTGCAGCCCGCCGCGGTAGCGCCGCCAGTGCGCCAGCGCCTCGGGGTCCAGGGTGATCAGCGCCGCGACGTAGGGCCGGTTGTCGCCGACGACCAGGCACTGCGAGACCAGCGGGTGCGCGCGTACCCGCTCCTCCAGGCCCAGCGGGGCGACGCTCTTGCCGCCGCTGGTGATGATGATGTCCTTCTTGCGGCCGGTGATCACGAGGTAACCGTCGTCGTCCAGGTGCCCCAGGTCGCCGGTGGCCAGCCAGCCGTCGTGCGGCGCGACCCCCTGCTCGTCGACGTACCCGGCGAAGACCACGTCGCCGCGCACCCACACCTCGCCGTCCCGGGCGATCCGTACCGCACAGCCGGGCAGCGGCCGCCCGACCGTGCCGAACCGCACCCGCCCCGGCGGCTGCGTCGTCACCGCTCCGCTCGTCTCGCTGAGCCCGTACCCGTCGTAGACGGTCAGCCCGGCCCCGGCGAAGATCCGCCCGAGGTCGGCGCGGAGCGGCGAGCCGCCCGAGACGGCGGTGCGCACCCGCCCGCCCAGCACCCCGCGGATGTGTCCGTACACCAGCCGTTCGTACAGCGCGTGCCGGGCGCGCAGGGCCGGTCCCGGGCCGTGGCCGCGGCCCTGCTCGCGGCGCTCGACGGCGCGTGCGTAACGCAGCGCGGTGGCCGTCGCGACATCGAAGATCCGCAGCCGGCCGGCCTCTTCGGCGGCCCGGCGCGCGGAGTCGTAGATCTTCTCGAAGACGTACGGGACGCCGAAGAGGAAGGTGGGCCGGAAGGACGCGAGCGCGGGCAGCAGCGCCTGCGGGGTGAGCTCCGGCTCGTGGCCGAGCAGGATGCCGCCGCGCAGGCAGGCGACCTGCACCATCAGCCCGTAACTGTGCGCGAGCGGCAGGAACGCCAGGACCGACGGCTGCGTGCCGGGCGGCCCGGTGAGCCGGCCCCAGCCCGCCAGCAGCGTGTCGCACTCGGCGGCGAGGTTCCCGTGGGTGATCACGCAGCCGCGTGGCCGTCCGGTGGTGCCGGAGGTCTGGATGATGGCGGCGGTGTCCCGCGGCGTGACGGCCCGGCGCAGCCGGTGCACCTCGGCGTCGGGCAGGTGCCCGCCGAGCCCGCTGAGCAGGCCGACGCAGTCCTGGTCCAGCTGCCAGACGCGGCGCAGCCGGCGGTCGGCGTCGCAGGCCGCCGCCACGGTCATGGCGTGCTGCTCGTGCTCGATGACGAAGGTGTCGGCCCCGGTGGCGGCCAGCAGCGCGCGCAGCTGCTCGGTGGAGGCGGTGGGGTAGACGGGGACGAGGTGCGCGCCGAGGGACCAGACCGCGTAGCTGAAGAGCGTCCATTCGTACCGGGTCCTGGACATCACCGCGACCCGGTCGCCGGGCCGCAGGCCGTCCGCGAGCAGCCCCTTGGCCAGCGCGAGCACCTCGGCGCGGAAGGCGGCGGCGGACACGTGGTGCCAGCGGCCGGGGTCCGCGGGGTCCCGGCGGGCGAGCTGGGCGAGCGCCGGCACCCGGTCGGCCAGGTCGTGGACGGAGTCGGCGAGGCCGCCGGTACGGGCCGCGGTCACCAGGGCGGGCGTGCTGAGTTCGCGCACCACACCTCCCTCGTTCGCCCCGGCCGTGCGGCCTGAGTGGACGCAAGTTACCCGCTGGTGGCCATACTGCACAGATCTCTGGTTAGTCTTGAGCGGAAGAGGACAAAACCGAGCGCGGCCAAAACCGAGCCAGGACAAAACCGAGCGAGGCCGGATCCGAGCGAGGAGAGGAGAGCACGCATGCAGCGCATCGCCCATGCCTGGCGGCTGTACGTCGGCGCGCTCTTGTTCCTGCTGGCCGGCGTGCTGCTCACGCAGAGCGGCCTGACCTCGGCCCTGACCGCCGCCGCGACCACCGCGGCCGTCCTCCTCCTCAGCCGCGCGGTGCTCGTCGCCACGCTGGCCGGACCCGCCCCGCCGGGCCGGGTCCGCACCGCCATCCGGGACCGGGAACGCCGTACGGCCTTCCTGCCCCAGCGCGATCCCGACGCCGCGGGCCGCCCGCGGCCCAGGGCACCCGGCCGCCGCCTGCCGACGGCCGCGTAGGCGCTGCACTACCTTCGCCCGCACGGAATCCGTACGCGCTCCTGCGCACGTACGGACATCCCCACGCGGCTCGTCACACCGAATTCCGAACTCCGAACTCCGAAATTCGAGATCCGAGTTCGTTTCTCTTCCCGGTACTGACGAGACTCCCGGAGGGCTCATCCATGTCCGTCTTCGCCACACTCGGCGCCGCGCTCGGCCACCTCGCCGACGTCCTCTCCCCGGTATTCGGCGCCTCGGCGACCGCCGCCGCCATCGTCGTCTGCACCCTGGCCGTACGCGCCGCGCTGCACCCGCTCGCGCGGGCCGCCGTCCGCGGCGAGAAGTCCCGTACCGCGCTCGCCCCGCAGATGGCCGAGATACGCCGGAAGTACGCGAAGGACCCCGAGCGCATGCAGCGCGAGGTGACCGACCTCTACCGGAAGGCGGGCGCCTCGCCGCTGGCCGGCTGCCTGCCGATGCTGCTGCAGCTGCCGGTCTTCTTCCTGATGTACCACCTCTTCACCTCCAGCAGCTCCGGGCTGCTGGGCGAGCGGCTGCTGGACGCGCCGCTCGGCGGCCGCTGGGCGGACGCGCTCGCCGACGGCGGCCCCTTCGGCCCGCACGGCATGGTCTACTGCGCGCTTTTCGTACTGGTCGCGGCAGTCGCGACGTGGAACTACCGACGCGCGCGCAAGGCCACTGCGCAGGCCACGGCGAAGGCCGCGGCGGCGGGGACCGCGGGCGCCGGCGCCGAAATTCCGGGCATGGGCGCCGTGACCAAGCTGGCGCCGCTGCTGTCCTTCGCCACTCTGCTCACCGTGGCCGTCGTGCCGCTGGCCGCGAGCCTGTACGTGGTGACGAGTACGACCTGGACGGCGTGCGAGCGGACGCTGCTGCTGCGCGACCGCGACCGCGCCCTGGGGCGGGCGGCCGACGAGGCGAAGCCGGCCGTGGCTCCCGCGGCGGCGGCCGCCAAGTCCCGTACCGCTACCGCCGAGTAAAGGTCCAGTACGTGAACGGGGTCTTGCGGGCGGGACCCCGTTCTTGGAGGATCAGCCAAATCGCTCGATGGCCGCACCCATCGGCCGGTCCGGAAGGCCCTTCCGGACCGACCCTTCGCACACGACCACGGGAGTTGTACTGATGAAGCTGCTGCGTGTCGGACCGGTGGGGGCGGAACGCCCGGCGCTGCTGGACGAGTCGGGAACCCTGCGTGACCTGTCGGGCATCGTGCCGGACATCGACGGAGAACTGCTCGCGGACGAGACGGCGCTGGACCGCGTCCGTACGGCCGCCGCGGCCGGCGACCTGCCGGCACTGGACGCCGCCGGCCTGCGCACGGGCGCGCCGCTCGCCCGCATCGGCAAGGTCGTGTGCATCGGGCTGAACTACCACGACCACGCCCGGGAGACCGGCGCGGCGATACCGGCCGAGCCGATCGTCTTCATGAAGGCCGCGGACACCGTGGTCGGCCCGGACGACACCGTGCTCGTCCCGCGCGGCAGCGTGAAGACCGACTGGGAGGTCGAGCTGGCCGTCGTCATCGGCCGCACGGCCCGCTACCTGGAGACCGACGAGCAGGCGCTCGCCGCCGTCGCCGGGTACACCATCGCGCACGACGTCTCCGAGCGGGAGTTCCAGATCGAGCGCGGCGGCCAGTGGGACAAGGGCAAGAACTGCGAGACGTTCAACCCGCTGGGCCCCTGGCTGGTCACCGCCGACGAGGTCCCCGACCCGCAGGCGCTCGGCCTGCGCCTGTGGGTGAACGGCGAGCCGAAGCAGAACGGCACCACCGCCGAGCAGATCTTCCCGGTCGCCGAAGTCGTCCGCTACCTCAGCCGGTTCATGACCCTCTACCCGGGCGACATCATCAACACCGGCACCCCGGCCGGCGTAGCCATGGGCCACCCCGACCCCAAGCCGTACCTCCGCGCCGGCGACGTGGTCGAGCTGGAGATCGACGGCCTGGGCCGCCAACGCCAGGAGCTGAAGGACGCGTGACGGTACGGGTGGCCCTCAGCTCTTTGGGGTGAGGGCTACCCAGATTGGGCCCTCTGCGAAGGGGAGGGAGTGGCCTTCGGGGGTGGTGAAGGTGGTGCCGTTGTCGGCTGCGGGGCGGGACCACTCGGCCTGGTATTTCTTGCCGTCGCGGAGGACCAGGGCGTCGCCCGAGCCGACGGTCTGGGTGTACGGGGTGACGCTGCCCCACTTGTCGTGGAGGCGGGAGGAGCGGACGGTCACGTACTGGATCACCACCGTGGCGACGCCCAGTTGGCCGGCGCCGGTGGTGCGGAAGGGCGTGCCGTCCATGGAGACCAGCCAGCGGTGCCGGTCGGCGGACCAGGTGAAGGCGAAGCGGGCCGCGGAGTAGCGGACCTCCTGGCGGTCCGTTGCCGTGCCGCCGCGGGGGGCCGCGCCGAAGCGGAAGCCGATGTCGGCGGGGGCCGAGGCGTCGGAGGCCGCTTTCAGGGCGCGGGCGGGCAGCAGGTACAGGTTGTGCGGGGCGGCGCGGTCCGTGCTGCGGACGTACGCGTCGGGTGCCTCGCGCGGCGGCAGGGCGGCGATCGGGGCCGATTCCAGCATGGGGCGGAGCTTGGCCTGGGCGCCGGAGTAGGCCAGCGCCGGGTGGCCGAACTGGCGGAGCAGTTCGAGGTCGGACTCGCGGGCGCTGCGGACCGGGCCGACGCGGTCGGGCAGGTGGGCGGCGAAGACGGCCAGTATCCGGCTGAGACCGGCCTCCACCTCCTCGGTGTAGAGGATGTCGGCGTCCTCCAGGCCGGTCTGCGGACGGGCCGCGGCGATGTTGTCGATCTTGACGGCCAGTACCTTGTCGCCCGCGCCGTCCTTCCCGGTGAACGGCGACTTCCCGTCGCCGTCGCCCGACTGGCAGCCCGCCACCAGTGGCGACAGGCCCGCGGCCAGCCCCGCCGCCAGCACGGTCCGCCGCGATCCGGTCCAGCCCGTGCCGCCTGCCCGTGCGCCCGTCCACGCCATGGGGTACCGCCTCTCTCTCGCCGGTCACCCCACAGCTTTCCCAATGGACCGGGCGGGCGCACGGATTCCGTCAGGCGAGGCGCAGAAACCGTTCCAACGCCTCGACGACGAGCGCGTGGTCGTCGGCCTGCGCGAGGCCGGAGACGGCCACCGCGCCGACGACCCCCGTGCCGCGCAGGCGGATCGGGAAGGCGCCGCCGTGTGCGGCATACCGGTCGGAGTCGAGGCGGGAAGACTCCTCGAACGTCCGGCCCTTGGCCCGGAAGCGGGCGCCGACCAGGAAGGACGCCTCGCCGTACCGCTGCACGACCCGGCACTTGCGGTCCAGCCAGGCGTCGTTGTCGGCGCTGGTGCCGGGCAGCGCGCAATGGAAGAGGCGCTGGGCGCCGCGGCGGATGCTGATCGTCACCGCGGCGTTCCGCTCGCGGGCCAGCTCGACGAGGAGGGTGCCCAGCTCCCAGGCGTCCTCGTTGCCGAAGCGGTCGAGGACCAGGCGGCGTTCGTGCTCTTCGAGGGTGGCGATGTCGTCGGCCGCGGTCATCGGGTGGGCTCCTCGATCTGTACCGAGCGGCCCTCGGCGGCCGAGCGCTTGGCGGCCTCCAGGACGCGCAGCGCGGCGGCCGCCTGCAGGGCGGTGACCGGCGGCTCGCCGCCCGTACGCAGCGCCTCGGCGACCGCGGCGTAGTACGCGGGGTAGTCACCGGGCACGGTCGGGACGGGCTCGCCGCCGCCGGTCTGCGGGGACTCCCCGGCGCCGAGCCGACCCCAGGCGGATTCCGGCTCCACGCCCCAGGTGTCGCCGGCGTCGCCGGGCCGACGGCCCTCGCGCAGCGCCGCCTCCTGCGGGTCCAGGCCGTACTTCACGTAACCGGCCTCGCTGCCGAGCACCCGGAAGCGCGGGCCGAGCTGGGCGGTGGTGGCGCTGACCCACAGGTGGGAGCGGACGCCGCTCGCGTGCGTGATCGCGATGAAGGTGTCGTCGTCGGCCTCGGCGCCGGGGCGGCGCACGTCGGACTCCGCGTACACCGAGACGGCCGGGCCGAAGAGGGTGAGCGCCTGGTCGGCGACGTGGCTGCCCAGGTCGTACAGCAGTCCGCCGATCTCGGCCGGGTCGCCGGACTCGCGCCAGCCGCCCTTGGGCTTGGGCCGCCACCGCTCGAACCGCGACTCGAACCGCCACACCTCGCCGAGCGCGCCCTCGTCGAGCAGCTTGCGCAGGGTCAGGAAGTCGTTGTCCCAGCGGCGGTTCTGGAAGACGGAGAGGAGCAGTCCGCGGTCCTTCGCCAGGGCGGCCAGCCGCTCGGCCTCGGCGGCGGTCGCGGCCAGCGGCTTGTCCACGACCACCGGCAGGCCGGCCTCCAGGGCCGCGGTGGCCAGCGGTACGTGCGTCTTGTTCGGCGAGGCGAGCACGATCAGGTCAAGCTCGTCCGCGCGGGCCAGCACCTCGTCGGGGGTGGCGACCGTGCGCACCTGGGGGTGCTCGGCGCAGGCCTGCGCCTGGCGGTCAGGGCTGGAGGTGGAGACCGTGTCGAGGACCAGGCCGTCGGTCGCGGCGATCATCGGGGCGTGGAAGACGGAGCCGGCCAGGCCGTAACCGATGAGGCCGACGCGCAGGGGGCTGCCGGGGAGTGCGGTACCGGGGGAGTCGCTCGGGCTGCTCATGACTCCCACTTAAGCAACGCTGTTGCCAAAGTGCAAGCGGTCCGCACAATGGAGGGGTGACCAGCGAAAACCCTTCCCCCTCCGACCCAGGCGAGCGGCCCGACCCGGCCGAGCGCTCCGACCCTGCCGGGCACTCCGACCCGGCCGAGCGCGCGCTCGGCGGCGCCAACCTCCCCCTGCTGCGCGGACACAACGCGGCCGTGCTGCTCGGGCTGCTGCGCGCGGCGGGGGAGGGCGGCGTCAGCCGGCTGGAGCTGGCCGAGGGCAGCGGGCTCACCCCGCAGGCGGTCAGCAAGATCACGGCACGGCTGCGCGAGGCGGGGCTCGCCACGGAAGCCGGGCGGCGCGCCTCGACGGGCGGCAAGCCCCGTACGGTCCTGCGGCTGGTCCCCGGCGCCCGGTACGCCATCGGGCTGCACCTGGACCGGGACGAGAGCGTCGCAGTCCTCGCCGACCTGGCGGGCGAGCCGGTCGCGGTCCGCCGCGCGCCCCTGGACCTGGGCGCGGGCGCGGACGAGGTGCTGGCGGCGGCCGCCGCGCAGGTCGCCGAGGTGCGCGCCGCGGCCCCCGGGGCGCAGGTGATCGGCGCCGGCGTGGCCTGTCCGGGCCCGCTGGACCACCGTACGGGCGTACTGCACAGGGTCACCGGCCTCCCGCAGTGGGACGGCTACCCGCTGCGCGCCGCGCTCGCGGAACGGCTCGGCCTGCCGGTGGTCCTGGACAAGGACACCAACGCGGCGGCGCACGGCCTGGCCCAACGGGCGGGCGGCGCCGAGTCGTTCGGCTATCTGCACCTGGGCACGGGGCTGGGCGCCGGGCTGGTGCTCGGCGGGGCGGTGCACCGGGGAGCGCGCACCGGCGCGGGGGAGTTCGGGCACCAGGTCGTACAGCTGGACGGGCCGCGGTGCGGCTGCGGCAAGCGCGGCTGCATCGAGTCGCTGTGCCTGGCCGCGGTCGCGGCGGGCGACCCGGCGGAGGCGGCGCGGGTGCTCGGCGTCGGCGCCGCCAACCTCGTCGAGCTGCTGGACGTCGACCGGGTCCTGCTGGGCGGCCGTACGGTACTGGCCGACCCCGAGGTGTACGTACGGGGGGTCGCCGCCTCGCTCGACGGCCAGCTGCGCGCGCACGGCGCCGCCGTGGCCCGTACGGTCCCGGTCGTGCCCGCACCCGGCGGCGCGCACGCGGTGGCGCTCGGCGCGGCCCACCTGGTCCTCGCCTCCCTCTTCGCCCCGCCGCGCGGCCCGTTCGCGGGGACGCGTGCGGCGCTCTGAGGGGGCGATCGACGGGATGCGCGTCACCGCCGGCCGGCGTGGCGCACCGTCAGACGCGGTCGACCAGGTCCGCGATCGAGTCGACGACGCTGGTCGGCCGGAACGGGTAGCGGTCCAGGTCGGCCTTGCCCGTCAGGCCGGTGAGCACCAGGAACGTCTCCATGCCGGCCTCCAGGCCTGCCAGTACATCGGTGTCCATCCGGTCGCCGATCATGGCGGAGGTCTCGGAGTGCGCCCCGATGGTGTTCAGCGCGGTACGCATCATCAAGGGGTTCGGCTTGCCGATGAAGTACGGGTCCTTGCCGGTCGCCTTGGTGATCAGCGCGGCGACCGAACCGGTGGCCGGCAGGGCGCCCTCGGGGGAGGGCCCGGTGTTGTCGGGGTTGGTCGCGATGAACCGCGCGCCGTCGTTGATCAGCCGGATCGCCTTGGTCAGCGCCTCGAACGAATACGTACGCGTCTCGCCCAGGATGACGAAATCCGGGTCGTGGTCGGACAGGACGTAACCCGCATCGTGCAGAGCGGTGGTCAGCCCGGCCTCGCCGATCACATAGGCGGTGCCGCCGGGGTGCTGGGTGTCCAGGAACTTGGCGGTGGCGAGCGCCGAGGTCCAGATGTTCTCCACCGGCACCTCCAGCCCGATCCGGCTCAGCCGGACGTGCAGGTCCCGGGCCGTGTAGATCGAATTGTTGGTGAGCACCAGGAAGGGGCGACCGGCGTCGCGCAGCTTCTTGATGAAGGCGTCGGCTCCGGGGACGGGGATGCCCTCGTGCATCAGCACGCCATCCATGTCGGTGAGCCAGGATTCGATCGGCTTGCGCTCTGTCATGGGCGCCATGCTATGCACTCCTGCACGCGCGCATCAGGGGTGACAGCCGAGCGTCCCGTCACCCCGGCGGCGCAAGCGACGCGCCGCTCGGGATGCGGACCGCGGCCGCCTGGCGGACCTTCGAAGTATCCGGAGGTTCACCATGCGCCCACCGCGTTTCACCGCCTGTACCTGCACGGCCTTCACCGCCTGCGTGGTCCTCGCCGGCACCGCGCACCCCGCGGGCCGGCTCGACGGGCAGTCCGGGCCGGTCGCCGCCACCGCGGGGGTGACGGC
>NZ_JBEPFC010000176.1:0-14603 GCF_040301705.1 Streptomyces sp. NPDC000151
GCGGCGGCGGCCCCGTCCACCGCGCCTGCTGCCCGGCTGCCCGGGCCCCGGACCGGCCGCCCGGCCGTGCTCCGCGCTCGAACCGCTCCGGTTGCCGCGGTCCGCGGCGACCACCAGTACCGCCAGCAGCGTGGTCAGCGGTACGGACGCGACGAGCCCGATACTGCCCACGAGCGTCCGGATGATCTCCTCGGCCACCACTTCGCTGGTGGCGACCGTGCCGACACTGCTGCGCGCGATGGAGAACAGCAGGAGCAACGGGAGCGCGGCGCCCGCGTACGCCAGTACCAGCGTGTTCACCACCGACGCGATGTGGTCCCGCCCGATCCGCATCGCCGCCCCGTAGATCTGCCGCCGGCTCGCCGTCGGGTCGGCGTCCCGCAGCTCCCACACGGCCGCCGTCTGGGTCACGGTCACATCGTCCAGCACGCCCAGCGAGCCGATGATGATCCCCGCCAGCAGCAGGCCGCGGATCTCGATGCCCGGATAGAGGCTGTGCACCAGCCCCGTCTGGTCGTCCGTATTGCCCGTCAGCTGTCCCCAGCCGATGAACACCGATCCCAGCAGCCCGATCAGCAGCAGTGACGCCAGCGTGCCGAGCACCGCGACCGAGGTGCGGGCCGTCAGGCCGTGGCACATGTACAGCGCGATGAGCATGATCGCGCTGCCGCCGACCACCGCCACCAGCAGCGGATTCGAGCCTTGCAGGATGGCCGGCAGGATGAACAGCGTGAGGACGGCGAAGCTCGCCGCCAGCGCGACCAGTGCCAGCACCCCGCGCAGCCGCCCGACGACCACCACCGCCAGCGCGAACACCGCGGCCAGCACCCACATCGGGAAGGTGCGGTCCACGTCGGTGACCGAGTACTGCAGGTCCCGGGGCGCCTTGGGCGCGTACGCCACCACGACGTCCTGGCCCTCGGTGTAGCGGCGCGACGCGTCCGGCGTCACCACGGTCTTGAAGCGGTGCCCCGTGTCCTTGCCGGTGGTGACCTCGATGGTGGCCTGCTCGCAGCTCTGCGCGTTCTGCTGCGCGCCGCTGCCGGGACCCGTCGGCTGTTGCTGCTGCATCTGCTGCATCTGCTGCTGTTGCTGCGCGTTGACGTCCGCGCAGTCCACCTTCGTGAGCCGGACGACCCGGGCGGTCTGGGTCTGCTGGTCGAAGCCGACCCCCGACGGCTTGTGCGCGGGCGCGCCGCCGGGCCACAGGGCGATCAGCCCGACACCCACCGCCAGGGCGAACGGGATCAGTACGGCGGCGATGACCTTGCGCAGGTGGCGGGAGACGGGCGCGGCGGGTCCGTGGCCATGGCTGTGGCCGTGCGCATGTGGATGAGTGTGCGACTGGGGCTCGGGCTCGTTGCGGGTCACCGCCCGATCATCCAACAACTCACCGGGCCCCCTGTTCACCACGCGGCTCCGGCCGCTACCGTGGTGGCACCTTTGCAATCGCGGGAGCTCGGAGCACCGGGCTGAGAGGGCGCTGATCCTCGTCCCTGCGGTGTTTCACGTGAAACACCGAGAGACGGAAAGAGCTGCGTCGACCGCCGAACCTGTTACCGGGTAATGCCGGCGTAGGGAGTGGGTCTCAATGACTCTGCAGGATGCACGCACGCCCGAAAACGGCCAGGACGCTGCCGAGACGCAGCAGATCGGCTGGCACAAGGGCTATGTCTCCGGTACGCGCCCGGACCTCCGGGTCCCCGTCCGGCGAGTGCACCTCACCAATGGCGAGCACGTGACGCTTTACGACACGTCAGGGCCGTACACCGACCCCAATATCGAAACGGACGTCCGCCGCGGCCTCGCGCCGCTGCGGGAGAACTGGATCATCGCCCGCGGCGACACCGAGGAGTACGCGGGTCGGCCGATGCGTCCGGAGGACGACGGCCTCAAGCACACCTCGCCGCGTGGCGGCCTGAAGAACCTCGACGCGGTGTTCCCGGGCCGGCCCCGGCAGCCGCGCCGCGGCCGGGACGGCGCCGTCACCCAGCTCGCGTACGCGCAGCGCGGCGAGGTCACCGCGGAGATGGAGTACGTCGCGCTCCGCGAGAACTGCAGCCCCGAATTCGTGCGGGACGAAATCGCGGCCGGCCGCGCGGTGTTGCCGGTCAACGTCAACCACCCGGAGATCGAGCCGATGATCATCGGCAAGAACTTCCTGGTCAAGGTCAACGCCAACATCGGCAACTCCGCGGTGACCTCCTCCATCGAGGAGGAGGTGGAGAAGATGACCTGGGCGACCCGCTGGGGCGCCGACACGGTCATGGACCTCTCCACCGGCCGCAACATCCACACCACCCGCGAGTGGGTACTGCGCAACTCCCCCGTCCCGATCGGCACCGTCCCCCTCTACCAGGCCCTGGAGAAGGTCGACGGCAAGGCCGAGGAGCTCACCTGGGAGATCTACAAGGACACCGTCATCGAGCAGGCCGAGCAGGGCGTCGACTACATGACGGTCCACGCCGGGGTGCTCCTGCGGTACGTCCCGCTCACCGCCCGCCGCAAGACCGGCATCGTCTCCCGCGGCGGCTCGATCATGGCGGCGTGGTGTCTGGCGCACCACAAGGAGTCCTTCCTCTACGAGAACTTCGAAGAGCTCTGCGACATCCTTGCCTCCTACGACGTCACCTTCTCCCTCGGTGACGGGCTGCGCCCAGGCTCCATCGCCGACGCCAACGACGAGGCCCAGTTCGCGGAGCTGAAGACTCTCGGCGAGCTGAACACGATCGCCAAGGCGCACGGCGTACAGACCATGATCGAGGGCCCGGGCCACGTCCCGATGCACAAGATCAAGGAGAACATCGACCTCCAGCAGGAGATCTGCGAGGAAGCGCCCTTCTACACCCTGGGCCCGCTGACCACCGACATCGCTCCCGCCTACGACCACATCACCTCGGGCATCGGCGCCGCGATGATCGCCTGGTGGGGCACGGCGATGCTCTGCTACGTCACGCCCAAGGAGCACCTGGGCCTGCCGGACCGCGACGACGTGAAGACCGGCGTCATCACGTACAAGATCGCGGCCCACGCGGCCGACCTGGCCAAGGGTCACCCGGGCGCCCAGGAGTGGGACGACGCCCTCTCCGACGCCCGCTTCGAGTTCCGCTGGGAGGACCAGTTCAACCTGGCCCTCGACCCGGACACGGCCCGCGCCTTCCACGACGAGACGCTCCCGGCCGAACCGGCCAAGACGGCCCACTTCTGCTCCATGTGCGGCCCGAAGTTCTGCTCCATGAAGATCTCCCAGGACATCCGCCGCGAACACGGCGGCGACCTGTCCGTGGACCCCGAGGCCGGCATGGCCGAGAAGTCCAAGGAGTTCGCGGCAGCGGGCAACCGGGTGTACTTGCCGATCGCGGACTGATCGCCGGCACGACCTGAACGCATGACGAGGAGGCTCCGGGAGTACCCGGGGCCTCCTCGTCGTACTCGTCGTGCGGGGATCACTCCGGCTGGTGATCCGGCCCTCCGTAGTCCGGGCTGGTGAAGTCCGGGCTCGTGAAGCGGGGGCGGATGGTGGTGCGGTGATCGTCCTCCGGGCCGGAGAAGTGCGGGTGGGTGTAGCCGAGGGTGGGCATGCGGCCGACGTCCGGGCTGTGGTGCGCCACGTAGCGGTCGGCGGCCTCGGCGGGCGGCGGAGGCGCCGGGGTCCGGCCGTCGCCCGGCTTCTCGTCCGGGGCGACCGCCTCGGCCACGTCGGTCGACGCGTCCGGGGAACCGGACTCGGCCGACAGGCCGCTGCGCGATCCGGACGCGGGCAGGCCGTGCGGTACCGCGGCGCCCTTGTCCGTCTTCGGGGCGTGCGGCTCCGTCGGCGGTTCCGGGGCCGTCAGGGCTTCCAGGAGGAAGGGGCGGAGGCCCCGTTCCTGGAGCGCCTGGAGCCAGCGGGCTTTCGCCCGTTCGACCTCCTGGGCCAGCTCGCTGGGACGGGAGGCGCGCAGGGATGTGGCGCCGTTGCGGAGAGCCGTGACGACCAGGCCGCCCATCGCGATGAGGATCGTCGCCGCGGTCAGGGCCGCGAAGACCCAGCCGACGCTGATCAGCGGCTGGGCCAGGGACTCGTCGGGGCTGACGGTGTGCACGATGTAGCCGATGAGGAGGAAGAGGACCGCGGCGATGCCTGCCAGGACGGGCGCGAGGACCGTGACCATGGCGGCCAGTCCGGCGCCGGTGGCCTCGGCCACCTCGCCCATCGTGGTGAGGCCGACGCCGGCACCACCCGCGTCGTCACCGCCGCCCTCGCCCGGTTCGCCACCGGCCGTGGCCGGGCGCGCGGAGGCGGGCGCGCGCAACTCCGCGCGCAGCGCGACGTAATGCTGGTACTCGGCCGTCGCGCACGCGGCGATGGCGGTCGTGGCGCTGAGCGCCATGGTGCGCAGCTGCTCGATGTTGAGGCGCATGCCCGTCGCGGCGAGGTCCGGGCGGTCGGCCGCGGCGTGCAGTGCCTCGTCGAGGGCCCGCCGGAATTCCTCGCGGTCCTCGTTCAGCAGGTGCGGAGCGCTGTTCATGTGCATCCCCCGATGCTCCGTAGGGCCGTACGGGCCGGCGTGGACCGGGCAGTTGGCGGGAAACGGAGGAGAGCCTGCTACGGATAGACCGATGGTAGAGCGCCTCCAGCACGGCGTGACAGAGGATTTCGGAAATTCGCTCCGCCCGTGACAAGCCCTCCCCGGCCGCCCGGCACGTCCCGCCGCCGGCCTGCGGTACCCCTGCCCCGATACGGGTCAGGCAGTCAGGGGAAGTTGGACGACGAGCAGCTTTCCGGCCATCGTGACGCCGCCGTCCATGGCGACCGCCAGGCCGTCGGCGTACACGTGCGGCTCTTCGACGGTGGGATCCTCGCCCTCGCCGTCCTCGGTGCCGACCTCGCCGAGGAGGTACGGGATGGGGCTGTGGCCATGGACGATGCGCTCGCCGCCGTACATGGCGAGCAGTTCGCGCACGGCCTGCGGCCCGGACTCGTCGCGGAAGGCGAAGCGCTTGGTGAGCTTGCGGAAGAGGTCCCAGACCTCGTTGGCGTCGCTGCGCGTCAGGACCTCGTGGACGGCGTCGTTGACGGCCTCGATGGAGTCGCCGTAGTCGAGGTACGCGGTGGTGTCGGAGTGCACGAGGAGGTGGCCGTCCTCCTCCGTGACGGCGTCCAGCCGGGCCATCCACTGCAGGTGGTGGTCCTGCAGGCGGTCCATGTCGGTCTTCTGGCCGCCGTTGAGCAGCCAGGCGGCCTGGAAAGAGGCGGTGCCTGCGCCGGACTGCACGGGGGTGTCGCCGAACCGCTTGGCGCCGAGGAGGAGCAGCTCGTGGTTGCCCATGAGGGCCTTGCAGTAGCCGCCGGCCGCCGCGGCCTCGGCGGACAGCTGCATGACCAGGTCGATGACGCCGATGCCGTCGGGGCCGCGGTCGGTGAAGTCGCCGAGGAACCACAGCCGGGTGTTGCCGGCCGCCCAGTGGCCCTCGGCGTCGATCAGCCCCTCGGTGAACAGCGCCGCGCGCAGCTCGTCGTAGTAACCGTGCACGTCACCGACGACGTACAGCGGGCCGCCGGCCTCGCCCTCGCCGACCTGCTGGAGTTCGATGGCGGGGTGATCGACGAGCGTGTCCGTGTACGCGGTCGGGGTGCCGTCAGGGCCGACGACGGGGATGTCGCGCTCGGTGGGGGTGTAGTCGGCGGGCAGCTCGTCCGGCGGCAGCGTGGCCTGCGGGCCGGTGCCGTAGGTGAGGCGGGCGTACGGCCGGGCCCTGGTCCGCACGCGGACCTCCGGGTCGAGGCGCTCCTGGGGAGCGGCCACGTCCTGGCGGACCTGGCCGGTTTGCAGGCCGTAGCCGTCCTGGGGGACGTACCCCTCTTGCGGGGCGTACGCGCCATCGGCGGCGTACGCGTCCTGCGGACGGCCGTCCGGTGCGGCCCCGGGAGCCCCGGGAGTTCCAGGAGGAACGGGCGCAGGAGGTTGTGCTGCCATGGTCCGCACCATGGGTCCCAGACCGGCCCCCTGAGTCATCGACCCCTCCACCGTCGCGCCGCCGTGCACCTAGCGGACCTTGCCTGGTCGACGGCGGTCCGTGGTGTCGTGCGCCCATCATAGGAACGCCGCTCGCGGGTTGTGACGCACCCGGGGGTGGTCAATCGTTCGGAGCCCGGCGTTCCCTGCTGTTTTCTCCCGGCTTCGCCCTGTTTTTCCCTGCGCGGCCGTGGCCGTCCGGCGGAACGCTCAGTCGCCGGACGGGTTGCGCGGTGGGCTTACCGTCGTACGCGGGGACCTCCGTTGAGACGAGGTGCGCACGATCAGGTCGGTCGGTATCACCTGCTCGACCGGGCGTCCGCTGTCGAGCCCCTCGATGGCGTCGATGAGCAGCTGGACGACGGCGGTGCCGATGCGCCGGGGCTTGAGCGAGAGGGTCGTGATGGGGGGCTCTGTCGTGGCGTAGACCGTGGACTCGCTGCAGCACACCAGCAGGAGATCGTCGGGGACCCGGAGGCCGTACCGGCGGGCGGCGGCGAGCAGGTCGGTGCCGTTCGGGTCGAAGAGGCCGTAGACGGCGTCCGGGCGGTCCGGACGGGCCAGCAGCCGGTCGGCGGCGACGGCGCCCGCGCACGGGTCGTGCGCGGGGTAGGACTCGTACACCGGGTCCTGGCCGACCCGCTCGCACCACCGGAGGTACGCGGTGGTGGACAGGCGGGTGTAGGTGTCGGTGGTGGTGCCCGTGAGGAGGCCGATGCGACGGGCGCCGGCGTCCGCGAGGTGCTCCAGGAGCCCCATCACGGCCGCTTCGTGGTCGTTGTCGACCCAGCCGGTGACGGGGAGGGTGCCGCCGGGGCGGCCGTCGGAGACGACGGGGATGCCGTGCCGGACGAGGTCGGTGACGACCGGGTCGCCGTCGGCCGGGTCGATGACGACCGTGCCGTCCAGGGCGACGTTGGACCAGACGTCGTGGCGGGAGGTCGCGGGGAGGATGACCAGGGCGTAGCCACGGGCCAGCGCGGCGGAGGTGGCGGCGCGCGCCATCTCGGCGAAGTACGCGAACTCGGTGAAGGTGAAAGGTTCATCCCCGTACGTGGTGACGGTCAGGCCGATGAGGCCCGACTTGCCGGTACGGAGCGTGCGGGCGGCGGCGGAAGGGCGGTAGCCCAACCGGTCGGCGACCTCGCGGACGTGGCGACGGGTGGCGTCCGGAAGCCGGCCCTTGCCGTTGAGCGCGTCGGAGACAGTCGTGATGGAGACACCGGCTGCGGCGGCCACGTCCCGGATGCCTGCCCGCCCCAACCGGCGTCCGGTCGACCGGCTCACCTGGTGCTTCCCTGCTGCTGTCATGGCGAGCCGATAGTAGGGCTCGGAGGGGGCCATCGCGGGGCTTCCTTATGCGCAGACGAAAGGCACGTTTCTGCATGCCGAAGGGCCGTCAATCTCCTTGGAAAGCAAGGACGTTGGAGGTCAGGGCGCGATTCTGTCCGGTGATCGTCGGGGTTGACCTGCAGATTGCGTCAGGTATCGAAGCGGTCTCAAGTCACCTTCACGGGTGATGCGCGCCACGGCGTGAGCCACCGGCGCGTAACGGAGCGGGAGGCGCTCCGCAAAGGCCCTGCGCCCTGAGCTGGGAAATGGCGTCGGTATATGACATGCGCATGCCCGTACGAGCCCCGGAGGGTGCCGGAGGGCGGAGGGCCCTACGCCGCACGGCTCAATCCTCATAAGGTGTGCGGTATTGGTGACGAGCGGGACGGTCGAGGAGGACCTGCGGTGAGCGAGAAGACCCCGAAGCTGCGTGCGGCGCTGGACGGCGTCCCCACCTACAAGCCCGGGAAGCCGGCCGCCGCGGGTGGCCCGGTGGCGTACAAGCTGTCCTCCAACGAGAACCCCTACCCGCCGCTGCCCGGCGTCCTGGAGACCGCGGTGGCCGCCGCCGGCGCCTTCAACCGGTACCCGGACCTGGCCTGCACCGGGCTGATGGCGGAGCTGTCGGAGCGGTTCGGCGTGCCGGTCGAGCACCTGGCGACCGGCACCGGCTCGGTCGGCGTGGCCCAGCAGCTGATCCAGGCGACGGCCGGGCCGGGCGACGAGGTGATCTACGCCTGGCGCTCCTTCGAGGCGTACCCGATCGTCACCCAGGTCTCGGGCGCCACGTCCGTGCAGGTACCGCTGGACGCGGACGAGGTCCATGACCTGGACGCGATGCTCGCCGCGGTCACCGAGCGGACCCGGCTGATCTTCGTGTGCAACCCGAACAACCCGACCGGCACCGTGGTGCGCCGTGCCGAGCTGGAGCGCTTCCTGGACGCGGTGCCCTCCGACGTGCTGATCGTGCTGGACGAGGCGTACCGCGAGTTCATCCGTGACGCCGAGGTGCCGGACGGCATCGAGCTCTACCGCGACCGCCCGAACGTCTGCGTGCTGCGCACCTTCTCCAAGGCGTACGGCCTCGCCGGTCTGCGGGTGGGCTTCGCGGTGGCGCACGAGCCGGTCGCGGCGGCGCTGCGCAAGACGGCGGTGCCCTTCGGCGTGAGCCAGCTCGCGCAGGACGCGGCAGTCGCGTCGCTGCGCAGTGAGGACGCGCT
Source organism: Streptomyces sp. NPDC000151 (assembly GCF_040301705.1). Taxonomy (NCBI): domain Bacteria; kingdom Bacillati; phylum Actinomycetota; class Actinomycetes; order Kitasatosporales; family Streptomycetaceae; genus Streptomyces; species Streptomyces sp. NPDC000151. The sequence continues at coordinate 8,552 of NZ_JBEPFC010000176.1, forward strand.
GCTGGAGCGGGTGGACGCGCTGGTGGCCGAGCGGACCCGGGTGTCCGAGGCGCTGACCGCGCAGGGCTGGACCGTGCCGGAGTCGCAGGCCAACTTCGTGTGGCTGCGGCTGGGGGAGCGCACCGTGGACTTCGCGCGGGCGTGCGAGCAGGCGGGCGCCGTGGTGCGGCCGTTCCCCGGCGAGGGCGTGCGGGTGTCGATCGGCGAGGCCGAGGGCAACGACATCTTCCTGCAGACGGCCGAGGCGTTCCGCAAGGAGATGTGACCGGCGGGCGTGCGTGCGGCGGGGTGGCCGCGGTCCTTGTGGGCCGCGGCCACCCCGTTTTTCTTACGCCGGGCTCGGCGTTTGTCTTACGCCGGGCTCGGCCGGCCGCGCACGGAAGCGCTGGTCAAGCGCGCTCGACCCGGACCGGGTCGCCGTCGCGGACGGTGGCGAGGCGGCGCGGGTCGCCGTCGACGCGGCCGAGGATGTTGCAGGGGGAGGCGAGTCGGGACTCGTCCCCGCGGGAGATGGGCGTCGGGCCGTACGGCAGGGCCAGCGCGTCGCCGTCGGTCCAGAACGCGACCGTGCCCGGCTCGACGACCTGCTGGGCGCCGGCCTCCAGCGCGGGGGAGACGGGGGTGGCGAAGTAGACCTCCTCGCCCCAGGTGCGGGCGGTGGAGGCGAGCGGGAGCGCGGCTTCCAGGGCGGTGACGGTCGGCGTGTCCTCCAGGGTGGCGGTCAGGTGACCTGCGGGCCATGAGATGCGTATCTGCATGGCGCCAAATTCAACAATATGTTGAAGGTTGGCGGAAGAGGGGCCGACGGAAAACGGCGTGTACACGTTCACTAACGGCCTGCCCGGCGGCCGTTCTTCAGGCCGTACCAAGGTTTTCCGCGCGACGGAATACCGCGTGACCACGGTCACGTACCCCCCGATCCGATGAGCGGAAAGTCATGGGAGATAATTGCTTGTGAATGTGAACGCGTTCACAAGCGCCTCCCTTTTTGCCCCTCTTTATGTGGGACAAAAGGTGCAGGAGGTGTGGCGAGAACGGCGACCGTAAGGAGACATCGACGTGGAACTGGCGTTGGCGCCAGAGACCCTGGCGCGATGGCAATTCGGCATCACGACCGTCTATCACTTCCTCTTCGTGCCCCTGACGATCTCTCTCGCCGCCCTGGTGGCCGGACTGGAGACGGCATGGGTCCGCACGGGCAAGGAGCGGTACCTCAAGGCGACCAAGTTCTGGGGCAAGCTCTTCCTGATCAACATCGCGATGGGTGTCGTCACCGGCATCGTCCAGGAGTTCCAGTTCGGCATGAACTGGTCCGACTACTCGCGCTTCGTCGGTGACGTCTTCGGCGCGCCGCTCGCGTTCGAAGCCCTCATCGCGTTCTTCTTCGAGTCCACCTTCATCGGACTGTGGATCTTCGGCTGGGACAAGCTGCCCAAGAAGATCCACTGCTTCTGCATATGGATGGTCTCGATCGGCACGATCCTGTCGGCGTACTTCATCCTCGCGGCCAACTCCTGGATGCAGCACCCCACCGGCTACAAGCTCAACAAGGCCACCGGGCGCGCGGAGCTGACCGACTTCTGGAAGGTGCTGACGCAGGACACCACCCTGGTCGTCGTCTTCCACACCCTCACGGCCGCCTTCCTGGCGGGTGGCGCCTTCATGGTCGGCATCGCCGCCTACCACCTGCTGCGCAAGAAGCACGTCAAGGTCATGCGGACCTCGCTGCGGCTCGGCCTGGTGACGCTGATCGTGGCCGGTCTGCTCACCGCCATCAGCGGTGACCTGCTGGGCAAGGTCATGTTCAAGCAGCAGCCGATGAAGATGGCCTCGGCCGAGGCGCTGTGGGACGGGCAGTCACCCGCGCCCTTCTCGGTCTTCGCCTACGGAGACGTGTCCAAGGGCCACAACACCGTCGAGGTGGAGATACCCGGCCTGCTCTCGTTCCTCTCCCACGACGACTTCTCCTCGTACGTGCCCGGCATCAACGACGTGAACAAGGCCGAGCAGCAGAAGTTCGGGCCCGGGGACTACCGGCCCAACATCCCGGTCGCCTACTGGGGCTTCCGCTGGATGATCGGCTTCGGCATGGCCTCCTTCGCGCTCGGCGTGGCCGGCCTCTGGCTCACCCGCAAGAAGTTCTGGCTCTCGCAACGGCTGCGGACCGGCGATGACGAGGTGCCGCACCTCGCGCTCACCAAGGACAGGGCGCTCGGGGACGGGCTCACCAAGTGGGCCTGGCGGATCGCCGTGCTCACCCTCGGCTTCCCGCTGATCGCGAGCTCCTGGGGCTGGATCTTCACCGAGATGGGCCGCCAGCCCTGGGTGGTCTACGGCGTGCTGCGCACCTCCGACGCGGTCTCCCCCGGCGTCTCGCAGGGCGAGGTGATCACTTCGATGGCCGTCTTCACCACGCTGTACGCGATCCTCGCCGTAGTCGAGGTCAAGCTGCTCGTGAAGTACGTCAAGGCCGGACCGCAGGAGCTGTCGGAGTCCGACCTCAACCCGCCCACCAGGATCGGCGGCGACGACAACGACGCCGACCGGCCGATGGCCTTCTCGTACTAGGGGGCAGCTGTGCACCTTCACGACGTCTGGTTCGTCCTCATCGCCTTCCTGTGGACCGGGTACTTCTTCCTCGAAGGATTCGACTTCGGGATCGGCGTCCTCACCAAGCTGCTCGCCCGTGACCGGAGCGAGCGGCGGGTCCTCATCAACACCATCGGCCCGGTCTGGGACGGCAACGAGGTCTGGCTGCTCAGCGCGGCCGGCGCGACCTTCGCCGCCTTCCCCGACTGGTACGCCACGCTCTTCTCGGGCTTCTACCTGCCGATGCTGCTGATCCTGCTGTGCCTCATCGTGCGCGGCGTGGCCTTCGAGTACCGCCACAAGCGGGACGAGGAGCGCTGGCAGAACAACTGGGAACACGCGATCTTCTGGACCTCGCTGCTCCCGGCGGTGCTGTGGGGCGTGGCCTTCGGCAACATCGTGCGGGGCGTGAAGATCGACGCGCACAAGAACTACGTCGGGTCCCTGCTGGACCTGCTGAACCCCTACGCGATCCTCGGCGGCCTGGTCACCCTGGCGCTGTTCACCTTCCACGGCGCGGTCTTCGCCTCGCTGAAGACGGTGGGCGGCATCCGGGAGCGGGCGCGCGTCACGGCTTCGTTCCTCGGCATGATCGCCGCGGGCCTGGCGCTCGTCTTCATGGTCTGGACGCAGATCGACAAGGGCGACGGCAAGAGCCTGGTCGCGCTGGTCGTCGCGGCGGCGGCGCTGCTCGCGGCCCTGGTGGCGAACGCGCTGGGGCGGGAGGGCTGGTCCTTCACCTTCTCCGGCGTCACCATCGCGGCCCTGGTCGCGATGTTGTTCCTGACGCTCTTCCCGAACGTCATGCCGTCCTCGCTGAACGAGAGCTGGAACCTCACGGTCAGCAACTCCTCGTCCAGTTCGTACACCCTGAAGATCATGACCTGGGGCGCGGGCTTCGCGGCCCCGCTCGTGATGCTCTACCAGGGCTGGACGTACTGGGTGTTCCGCAAGCGCATCGGCACGCAGCACATCGCCGACGCGCACTGATCCCCTTCCGTTACGCACGCCAGGACGGATGTTTCACGTGAAACCGATCGACCCGCGCCTGCTTCGGTACGCCCGCGCCACCCGCTTCTTCCTCGCCGCGGTGGTGGTACTCGGCCTTGCCGGGGCGGGCCTGGTCATCGGCCAGGCGATGCTCATCGCCGAGGTCGTCGTCGGCGCGTTCCAGCGCGACCTCGACCTCGGTGGCCTGAGCACGCCGCTCCTGCTGCTCGCGCTGGTCTCGGTCGGCCGGGGGCTCGTCTCCTGGCTGACCGAGCTGGCCGCGCACCGGGCGAGCGCGGCGGTGAAGTCCGAGCTGCGCACTCGGCTGCTGACGAAGGCCACGGGGCTCGGGCCCTCCTGGCTGGGGACGCAGCGAATCGGCGAGCTGACGAACCTCGCCACCCGTGGCATCGACGCGCTCGACGACTACTTCGCGCGCTACCTGCCGCAGCTCGGCCTCGCGGTCGTCGTGCCCGTCGCCGTGCTCGTACGGATCGTGACCGGCGACTGGATCTCCGCGGCGACCATCGTCGTCACGCTCCCGCTCATCCCGCTGTTCATGATCCTCATCGGCTGGGCGACCCAGTCGCGGATGGACCGGCAGTGGAAGCTGCTGAGCCGGCTGTCCGGCCACTTCCTCGACGTCGTCGCGGGCCTGCCCACGCTGAAGGTCTTCGGCCGGGCCAAGGCCCAGGCGGACGCGATCCGCACCATCACCGGCGAGTACCGCCAGGCCACGCTGCGCACGCTGCGCATCGCCTTCCTGTCCTCCTTCGCCCTGGAACTGCTCTCCACAATCTCGGTCGCGCTGGTCGCGGTCGGCGTCGGGATGCGGCTCGTGAAGGGCGACCTCGACCTGTCCACCGGGCTGATGGTGCTGATCCTGGCGCCCGAGGCGTATCTGCCGCTGCGGCAGGTGGGCGCGCAGTACCACGCGGCGGCCGAGGGGCTGGCGGCCGCCGAGGAGATCTTCGCGGTACTGGAGACCGAGGCGGGGGCCGGGCACGGCGGGACGCGCGAGGCCCCGGCGGGCACCGGGATCGTGGTGGACGGCCTGGTCGTACGCCACCCCGGGCGTCCCGAACCGTCGCTCGCGCACACCTCGTTCGAGGTCGCGGCCGGCGAGACCGTGGCGCTGACGGGGCCGTCCGGCGCGGGCAAGACCACCCTGCTGAACGTCCTGCTCGGCTTCGCGACGCCGGCCGCCGGCCGGGTGCTGATCGACGGCGTGGACCTCACCACGCTCTCCCCCGACAGCTGGCGCGGCCGTATCGCCTGGGTGCCGCAGCACCCGTACCTCTTCGCGGGCACCGTCGCCGAGAACGTGCGGCTGGCCCGGCCGGACGCCGACGACGCGGCGGTGCGGACCGCGCTGCGCGACGCCGGCGCGCTCGGCTTCGTCGACGCGCTCCCCGACGGCCCGGACACCCGGCTCGGCGAGTCCGGCGCGGGCCTCTCCGCCGGGCAGCGCCAACGGCTCGCGCTGGCCCGCGCGTTCCTCGCCGACCGCCCGGTGCTGCTGCTCGACGAGCCCACCGCGAACCTCGACGGGGAGACCGAGGAGTCCGTCGTGGACGCCGTGCGCCGGCTGTCCGAGGGCCGCACGGTCCTGCTCGTGGCCCACCGCCCGGCCCTGCTCGCGGCGGCGGACCGAGTGGTACGGGTGGACCCCGAGGGCCACGCACCGGCCCGTACGACCTCTGAACTCCCGCGCCCGCGACGGGCCGAGGACCGCATCGCGGCCCAAGCGCCGGACCAGGAAACGGACTCGCACGGCGACCGCGCGCAAACCGCGCTGCCCGCACGCGCCTTGGCGCGGCTGCGGCGCACGGCGCGGGCCCACCGTCGCCGCTTCGCCCTGGCGCTGCTGCTCGGCAGTTGCGCGCTCGGCAGCGCCGTCGGGCTGATGGCCACGTCCGGGTGGCTGATCTCGCGGGCCTCGCAGCATCCTCCGGTGCTGTACCTGATGGTCGCGGTCACCGCGACCCGCGCGTTCGGCATCGGCCGGGCCGTCTTCCGGTACGCCGAGCGGCTGGTCGCGCACGACGCGGTGTTCCGGATGCTGGCGGACGTCCGGGTGGCGGTCTACCGGCGGCTGGAGCAGCTCGCGCCCGCCGGACTGCGCGACCGCAGCCGCGGCGACCTGCTGTCCCGGCTGGTGGCGGACGTGGACGCCGGGCAGGACTACTTCCTGCGCTGGCTGCTGCCGGCGGGCGCGGCCGTCGTGGTCGGCGCCGGTTCGGCCGGGTTCACCGCCTGGCTGCTGCCGGAGGCCGGCGCGGTGCTCGCCGCCGGGCTGCTGCTGGCGGGCGTCGCCGTACCGCTGGTGTCCGGCGCGCTGGCGAGGCGGGCCGAGCGGCGGCTGGCCCCGGCCCGCGGCGTGCTCTCGGCGCGCGTCGTCGACCTGCTCACCGGTACGGCCGAACTCACGGTCGCGGGCGCGCTGCGGGAGCGGCTGGCCGGCACCCGGCGC
>NZ_JBEPFC010000177.1:0-14521 GCF_040301705.1 Streptomyces sp. NPDC000151
CGGGGGGCGCCCCGGACGGCGGCGCATCGGGACGGAACCCGGCGGCCCGCCCCGCGGCCGGACGCCGGGTCCGGGACGGGGTGTGCTGAGGTGCGCGCGCTTCGTGTTGCTCCACTCGCCAACGGTAGGCCGCTAAGTGGGATTAATAGCCCGTAGGACACGCGCTTTCCCCGACGATGACCTCGGATTCCACGACGATGCCGCGGGGACGCGGTACGGATGGCGTACGGGGTCGGGTACGTACGAGGTCGTGCGGGGTCGTACGGGGCGGTTACGGGCCCGGGTGGAAGCGGCCGTGTACGGGTGTCGGCGGCCGCCGGACCGTACGGCACCGCCCTGGCGCCCCTCCCCGTAGACTGGTGGATCGGCCCACCGGGCCACTGCCCACCCCGCCCCCTCCCGTCGGAAGTCGAGTCGCCAACGTGTCGCTCACGATCGGAATCGTCGGTCTGCCGAATGTCGGCAAGTCGACCATGTTCAACGCCCTGACCAAGAACGACGTACTGGCGGCCAACTACCCGTTCGCCACCATCGAGCCCAACGTCGGCGTCGTGGGCGTCCCCGACCCCCGCCTGACCAAGCTCGCCGAGATCTTCTCGTCGGAGAAGATCCTCCCGGCCACCGTCGACTTCGTCGACATCGCCGGCATCGTGCGCGGCGCCTCCGAGGGCGAGGGCCTGGGCAACAAGTTCCTCGCGAACATCCGTGAGTCCGACGCGATCTGCCAGGTCATCCGCGCCTTCAAGGACGAGAACGTCGTCCACGTCGACGGCAAGGTCTCGCCCAAGGACGACATCGAGACGATCAACACCGAGCTGATCCTCGCCGACCTGCAGACCATCGAGAAGGTCCTGCCGCGCCTCCAGAAGGAGTCGCGCATCAAGAAGGACGTGGCCCCGAAGGTCAAGGCCGTCGAGGAGGCCAAGGCCATCCTGGAGGAGGGCCGCACCCTCTTCTCCGCCGGCATCGTCCAGGGCTCGGGCAACGAGGAGCTCCTCCACGACCTCCACCTCCTCACCACCAAGCCCTTCCTCTACGTCTTCAACGTCGACGAGGACGAGCTGACCGACGAGGACTTCAAGAACGAGCAGCGCGCGCTCGTCGCCCCCGCCGAGGCGATCTTCCTGAACGCCAAGCTGGAGTCGGACCTCGCCGAGCTGGACGAGGACGAGGCCCTGGAACTCCTCCAGTCCGTCGGCCAGGAGGAGCCGGGCCTCGCGACCCTCGCCCACGTCGGCTTCCGCACCCTCGGCCTGCAGACCTACCTCACGGCAGGCCCCAAGGAATCCCGCGCCTGGACGATCAAGAAGAACGCCACCGCCCCCGAGGCCGCCGGCGTCATCCACACCGACTTCCAAAAGGGCTTCATCAAGGCCGAGGTCATCTCCTTCGACGACCTCGTAGAAACAGGCTCGGTAGCCGACGCCCGCGCCGCCGGCAAGGCCCGCATGGAAGGCAAGGACTACGTGATGCAGGACGGGGATGTGGTGGAGTTCCGCTTCAACGTTTAATTGAAGTTTCATCTAAATTGCACATCCTGTAAAGCTGCAGGTCAAGAGGGGTCTGTCAATCCGAGACGGGCCCCTTTTGCGTCTCCATCACAGGTTGGACGGTGCTTTGGTGCTGGATGTTGCTCCCGAGGGGCGGATCGGACCACTTGTTGTCACCTGTGGTCACCCCCGGGATGCTGTCCCGTGCTGACATTGCGCGCTGCATGGATCATTCCGAACGCACACGAATCCTTGAGGGTGGGCGGTTGTGGGGGCCGTCGATCTTGTCGTGATCGGTTCATTTGCCAGAGCGGAGTGCTTGGTTGGACATAGGCTGAGAGGTCTTGTCACAGGTGAGGGCCGGATGTGGCCTGGTCGAGGAGCGGCAGAGTATGAGCGGGCAGGCACGGCGTCGTGAGCAAGTCCCGGAGCAGTTGAAGGCAGCGGCTCGGAAGTCGCCCAACTTCGGGCGGCTCTACGCGATGCAGCCCCTGTTGGCGATCTACGGCGCGCAGGCCGAGCAGTCCGTCTTCACCAACCCCAACGTCTCGTACGTCGCCTCCGGCCAGTTCGGCGAGTTGCTCGCCGCGGAGCTGGTGCAGCGGGCCGGGGTGCGCATCGAGGGAACCCGGCAGATCGACCGGCTGGCTGGGCTCCAGCGCGCCGGCCTGCTCCCCGGCCGCACCAGAGATGCCTTCGACACGCTCCGCCGTGGGCGCAACGACGCCGCGCACAATCACCTCTTCGACACCAGCAAGGCCCTCAAGGCCGTCGAACTCTGCTTCCAGCTCGGCCAGTTCTTCTCCCGGGCGATCGACAACGTACGAGAGATCGCCGCGTTCGTGCCGCCCCAGCTGCCGAGCGAGGTGGCGGGCGGATCCGCCGAGCTGGCCGAGCTCCGCGAGGCGCTCGGTCACTACCAGCGCACCCTCGCCGAGTCCCGAACCCGCCTCAGCGAGGTCGGTGACCGGCTGGAGGCCGAGCGGCGTGGCCGGGAGGAGGCCGAGAGGCTGACCGAGGCGGCTGAGCGGGCCCGTGCCGAGTCCGAGGCGGAGGTGGCCCGCCACCTGGATGAGATCGAGCGGCTCCGGCGCGCCTACCAGGACCGTTACGACCAGGAGCGCCTCAAGCCCCGGTCGGTCACCGTCAATGCTCGTGAGGCGATAGTTGAGCGCGCCCAGCGGCCCGAACCGCTCAACGAGGTGCAGGCCCGCGTCCGAATCGACGAGATGCTCGCCCAGGCGGGCTGGACGGTCCAGCACCGCAGCGACCTCAACCCACTCGCCTCCCAAGGCGTCGCGGTCCGAGAGTTCAGCCTGGCCACCGGTCGCGCCGACTACGTCCTCTACGTCGACGGCATGATCGTCGGTGTCATCGAGGCCAAGCGCGAGGGCACCGCCCTGGCCGGCGCCCTCGCGCAGAACGAGCGGTATGCGGGCGGCGTTCTCAAGGAACACTCCATGGCGGTCTGGCGTGAGCAGGAACCGTTCGCCTTCCGCTACGCCACCACCGGCGCCGAGACGTTCTTCCTCAACCGCCTCGACCCGTACGCCCGCTCCCGCCCGGTCTTCGCCTTCCACCGCCCTGAGTCCTTCGCGGCCTGGATGAAGCGCGCCACCGAGCACCCGGACACCCCCACCTTCCGGGCCGCCCTGCGCACCGCACTGCCGGTCCTGGAGTCGCACGACTTGCGTACGGCCCAGGAAGAGGCGGTCGTCGGCCTGGAGGGATCACTCGCCCAGGACAAGCCGCGCGCACTGATCCAGATGGCCACCGGCGCAGGCAAGACCTACACCGCGGTCACCGAGTCGTACCGGCTGCTCAAGCACGCGCGTGCGCGCCGCATCCTCTTCCTCGTCGACCGCAACAACCTCGGCCGCCAGGCCAAGGCCGAGTTCGACCGCTACAAGACACCGGACGAGAACCGTAAGTTCACCGACCTCTACAACGTCGACTCGCTCGGCCGGTCCGGTCTCCAGGAGACGTCCTCCGTCGTCGTCTCCACCATCCAGCGCCTGTACGCGCTCCTCAAGGGCGAGCCGCTGGAGGACACCGCCGAGGCAGAGGACCGCGAGGACTCCTCCACTCTGGACGAGAACTACATGACCGACCGCCCGGTCACCGTTGAGTACAACCCGGCCGTCCCGATCGAGTCCTTCGACTTGATCGTTATCGATGAGTGCCACCGCTCCATCTACGGCCTGTGGCGCGGTGTCCTGGACTACTTCGACGCCCACCTGGTTGGCCTCACCGCTACCCCTACCCGGCAGACCAAGGGCTTCTTCGACGGCAACATGGTCTCCGAGTACACCTACGACCAGGCCGTCGCCGACGGCGTCAACGTCGACTTCGACGTGGTCACCATGGACTCCTCGATACGGGAGGACGGCGGCGCGAAGATCGACAAGGGGACGACGGTCCGTATCCGCGACCGCAAGACCCGCGCCCAGCGTTACGAGGAGCTGGACGAGGACTTCACGTACACGGTCAGCCAGATCGGCCGCACAGTGATCGCCGAGGACGAGATCCGGGCCGTCCTTACCGCGTACAAGAACAACTGGCAGCGCTGGTTCCCGGGCCGGACCGAACTGCCCAAGACGCTGGTGTTCGCGGCGACCGACGACCACGCGGACGAGGTGTTGAAGCAGGTCAAGGAGGTCTTCGGGCGCGGAGACGCCTTCGCCAAGAAGATCACCTACCGCTCCCGGGACAAGGGCGACGACCCCGAGCAGCTCGTCAACGACCTGCGGAACTCGCCGTTGCTGCGGGTCGCCGTCACGGTCGACATGATCGCCACGGGTACGGACGTCAAGGCCCTGGAGTGCGTGATATTCCTGCGGGCCGTTCGTAGCCCCGTCCTCTTCGAGCAGATGAAGGGACGCGGCGCCCGCACGATCGACGCCGACGACCTGAAGGCGGTCACCCCGGACCCGGCCGCCGACCTCGCCAAGGACCGTTTCGTCCTGGTCGATGCGGTGGGCGTCACTGCCTCGCCGCTGGTCGACACCCGCCCGATGCTGCCGCCGGACGGCGGCAGTCTCAGCCTGGCCAAGTTGATGGACAAGGCGGGCAGCCGCTCGCTGACGGCCGAACAGGCCGAGACACTCGGGCGTCGACTGGCCCGGCTTGACCGCAAGCTCACGAAGGAGGAGCGGGAGCGGATCGAGCAGGCGTCGGGCGGAGTGCCACTGGCGAAGATGGTCCGGAAGATCGCCAACGCGGTGGACGTCGACACCCAGGATCGGGCATACCGGGAGGGCGGCGCGGACCACGCGCGGCGACTGGTCCACGACTCGGTCGAGACCCTGACCACCCACCCGGAACTGCGGAAGCTGATCATCGGCATCAAACAGCAGCACGACCTCACGTACGACGCGACGACCGAGGTCACACTGAAGATGAACGAGGTCCCGAGGGAGGAGCGGGCGGCGAAGGAGCTGGCGGAATGGCGCCAGCTCCTGGACAGCCGCAAGCGCGACGAGGCGGCGGCGGAGGCGATAGCCCTCCAGGTGATCCTCGGCAGCGGATCGCGGGTCCGGCCGCAAGAGGCGCGGGCCCACCTGAAGGAGCTGATGGCTTCTATCAAGGCGACCAAGCGGACCTGGACACCGAAGGTCATCTGGGACCACTACGAGCTGGTCGGCGAGGCGACGGAGTCGTTGTCGAAGACGGCTGGCCTGGGCGACCTCATGAACCTCGTCCGCTACACGCTCGGCGCGGACGATCAGCTTCGCCCGTACCGTACGGTGGTCGAGGAGCGCTTTGAGGGCTGGCTGCTGCGGCAGAGCCAGGCGGGTGCGGAATTCACGGATGACCAGCTGTGGTGGCTGCGCCGAATCAAGGACGCGATCGTGGTCGACCTGGGCATGGAACGCGAGGACTTCGGCCACATGCCGTTCTCCGAAAAGGGCGGTGGTCCGGGCTTCGCGAATGCCTTCGGTGGCAGAAACCAGGCGCTGGAACTGTTGGACGAGCTGAATCGAGAATTGGCTTGAGTGAGGGAATGGAAGGTGTGCCGGAGGGGTGGGGCTGGGCGGAACTCGGGGAGATTGCATCGTCGGTCAAGAACGGGATGTACGTCTCACGCCCTGGCGCGGAGCCGAACGGTACGCCAATTCTCCGAATCGGTGCTGTCAGGTCGATGCGGCTAAGTCTGGACGACCTGAGATACACCGGGCTGGACTGGCGAGAAGTGCTGGATCAGGCGGGCGATGCAGTTCCAGGTGACCTGCTGTTCACTCGATACAATGGGAACCCTGAATATGTAGGTGCGGGGGCCAGGGTTCCGGAGGGTGCGCCCCATCTTGCGTATCCTGACAAACTGATCCGAGTGCGTGTACCTCCCGATGTTTTGGACTCCCGGTTCCTTGTCTACGCGTGGGCGTCACCGCAGGTTCGTGAACAAGTGCGAGGTCAAGTCAAGACCTCTGCTGGGCAAGCGGGAATCTCTGGTGCATCTCTGAAGCGGATCAAAGTTCCGGTCCCGCCCCTCGCCGAACAGCGCCGCATCGTCGAGACTCTCGAAGAACAGCTCTCCCGGCTCGACGCGGCTGAGCGAGTACTCCGGGTGAATCATGCACGCATTCGCGCTCTGGCCGCCCGCGTGACGAACTTTGCTACCGCTAGGGCTGTTCCGGCGGATCAGCCCACCGCACCCCTTCCGCGCGAGGCAGACGCAATCGACCGGAACCTGCCCAGGATTCCATCCAGCTGGTCCTGGGAGCGGCTCGGCGATATCGCCGAGGTCGTGGGTGGTGTCACCAAGGATAAGAAGAAACAGTTTGATCCCGACCTTACCGAAGTCCCCTATCTTCGGGTCGCGAACGTGCAACGCGGATGGCTTGATCTTAGCCGTGTAGCGACAATTCGAGTCCCGGATAAGAAGGCTGAGGACTTGCGTCTCGAAACCGGAGACGTGCTGATGAATGAAGGTGGCGACCGCGACAAACTGGGCCGCGGCTGGGTTTGGCGAGGCGAAGTGAAGGATGCCATCCATCAGAATCACGTATTCCGGGCAAGGGTTCACGGTGAGATTATTCTGCCAGAACTCCTTGCCTATCACGCGAACAGTTCGGCGCGATGGTTTGAAGCGAATGGAAAGCAGACGACCAACCTTGCTTCGATCAGCCTGAAGAAAATTAGAAATCTGCCAGTTCCCATTCCTCCTGCGGGTGAGCAGCCGGATATTCTGCAGCAGAGTGGTGAGCAGCTAGACGGTCTTGCGCGTGTTGAGGCCGCCGTCGAGGTTGGGCTCAAGCGAGCTGCGACGTTGCGCTCGGCGCTGCTGAGGAAGGCGCTGACCGGCAACTTGATCTCGCAGGACCCCGCCGACGAGCCCGCCGCTCCCCTCCTCGCCCGCATCGCCGCCGAGCGCGAGGCCGCCAAGCCCGTCCGCAAGGCGGCCAAGCGGGCCGCTCGCCCGCGTAAGGCAACCGCTGCCGCCGCGGTGACGAAGGCCGCGCCCGCTCCAACCCCCGCCCCCTCCGCCTCCGTTCAGCAGGAGTTGTTCGACCGGTGACCGCGCTCGCATCCGATACCGCCCCCGAGACCACCGCGGACGACGCCGTCACGCCCTCCGCCGATAACGTCCCCCTCACCGAGACGCCGAAGTCCAAGAAGGCTGCCGCGCAGACCAACACGCTGGTCGCGAAGCTCTGGAACTACTGCAACGTCCTCCGTGACAACGGCATGTCCACCATCGAGTACGTCGAGCAGCTCTCGTACCTGCTGTTCCTGAAGATGGTCGACGAGATCGAGAAGGACGAGTGGGGTGGCCGCGACCTCAGCGGCCTTGTGCCCGTCGACTACAACTGGAAGTCGCTCGTCAGCAAGCGTGGTCCCGAGCTCGAAGCGCACTACCGCGCCATCCTGGAGCACCTCGGCCGTAAGCCCCACACCACCATCGGCACGATCTTCGCCGACGCGCAGAACCGGATCACCAAGCCCGCCCTGCTCGAAAAGCTGGTCGTCGAGCTGATCGGCCGCGAGGAGTGGACGGTCACCGGCACCGACCTCAAGGGCGATGCCTACGAGGGCCTGCTTGCCAAGGGCGCATCGGACACCAAGACCGGCGCCGGCCAGTACTTCACCCCGCGCGCGCTCATCGACGCCATGGTGGACGTGACCCGCCCCGGCCCGGACGACACCATCACCGACCCCGCCTGCGGCACCGGCGGATTCCTGATCGCGGCCCACGCGTACGTCACCCGGCACCATGTCCAGGACATGGATATCGACGCCCGCAAGGCGTACGACAGCGGGTCCAAGATCTGGGGCAACGAGCTGGTCACCGGCACCGCCCGCCTTGCCGCCATGAACATGTTGCTGCACGGCATCGGCAAGAGTGACGGCCCGAGCCTGATCGACGTCGGCGACGCGCTCGCCGAGAAGCCGAGCGGACGGCACGCCTCCCTCGTCCTCGCCAACCCGCCCTTCGGCCGGAAGTCCGCGATCACTGTGATCGGCCAGGACGGCGAGCTGGAGAAGGAGGACATCCAGTACGACCGTGACGACTTCACGGCCACCACGACCAACAAGCAGCTCAACTTCCTTCAGCACATCATGTCGTTGACGGCAGTCAACGGCCGGGCCGCCGTCGTCCTCCCGGACAACGTCCTGTTCGAGGGCGGCGCGGGCGAGAAGGTCCGCCGCAAGCTCCTTGACGAGTTCGACCTGCACACGATCCTGCGCCTGCCCACCGGCATCTTCTACGCGGGCGGTGTCAAGGCCAACGTCCTGTTCTTCGACAAGAAGCCCCCGCGTGCCGATGGTAAACCGCACACCACTGTCACCTGGGTCTACGACTTCCGCACCGGCCAGCACTTCACCATGAAGCAGCGCCCGCTGACCCGTGCCCACCTGGACGACTTCGTCGCCCGGTACAAGGCAGGTGAGCCGCTGACCGCCCGTGTCGCGGACGAGGACGAGAACGGCCGCTGGAAGCCGTACGCGTACGAGGACTTGATCGGGCGCGACAAGGTCAACCTCGACATCACGTGGATGAAGGACCCGGCCCTGGAAGACGCGGACAGTGACCTGGAGCCGGAGGTCATCGCCGAGGAGATCGTGCGCGATCTTCAGTCCGCCCTGGCCGAGTTCACGGCCATCGCGAAGTCCTTGGGTGCGGATGTTGATGTACCGGAGGCAGAAGAGGTCTGACGATGGCCGGAAGGGCGGCGTCATAGCGCTGGAGGGCCGCAATGCCGAGTGCCTTGCGGCCCTCGACTTTCCCGCGCGGTTACTGTCGGCTATTCCGTTAGAGGTGGCGATGCCGAAGTCCTTACGATGCACTGGCCCGATGATGGAGCAATCGCCACAGCCATCACGGCGGACATCCCTGGGCCAGCCCAGCCACCCCTTTTGGGACAGTGCCGACCGCGAAGTCTCCTACGTCGTCTCCGGCTCCGGCAGTGGACTGGCCTCTGGGCTGATCGCCCAGAACGCTGAGCCGATACGATACCTCGACGCGAGCCGGCCGACCCCGTACGTATCGCGGAGCGCTCCAGAAGCCTGCTGTAAGTGAGTGAAGGGCCGGATCCGGAGCTGAACCGATCAGATCGAGCCACAAACCGACCGTGATCCGAAAAGCCGCTTGACCGACCTCTGTGCAGTACAGGGAACATCAGGAGTCCACGTTCCGGAGTTCTCCGTTCTCCCTACGCGCCGTACAGAGGTATGCATGGCCATCGCGCACCCTCAGACCCACCAGTTCGAATCGTTCGTCACGAACTTGTCGTACGCACGCAAGATGGTGCGAGCTGGGCAGGCGCTGGAGGTGCTCAGCCCCAAGGGCATCGACACCGCCGATTTCTACCGAGCCGCCTGGGTGCAGTCCATCGCCGCCCTCGAACACTGGGTACAAGAAGAGGTGTTGCGCCGGGTCGCCGAGGAAGCTGCCAAGGACGATCCGGACATGCCGCGTAAGCTTCGTGAATACCCGTTGCCGCTGCACTGCGTGGAGCAGGTGCAGCGGGGCGAGACGACCACAGCCGAGGTGGTCGCGGAACGGGTGCGCCAGGACATCGCCCACCAGACCCTGCAGAATCCGGACGCCATCGCGAAGGTGATGGCGCTCGTTACCGATGTCAAGGTGTGGCGGGAGGCAGCGAAGTGGGTCAACCGGTGGAGCCAGTACCGGACTTCATACGACGAAAAACGACTGCGCGGCCAGTACGTCCTGCTGCTCCGCCGCCGAAATCAGATCGCACACGACGCGGATCTGATCGACGGTGACCTCAAGCAGCGCCGCCCGATCGGCGAGGCTGACGTCACGGACGCGCTGAACTGGATTGAGCGGATTGCTCTCGCGCTCGCATACGCGCTGGAGGGGGACGCGTCCAAGCCGTCGCAAAATCCGACGCCGGCCCCGGCTCCGGACAGGACTGAGGAAGCGTCAGGTGGAGATCAGCTGGACGTCGACTGACTGACTGATTGATTGATGGTGGGCCCTGTGAATGCATCTTCGGGCGCTTTCAACCCTCGGGTTTGACCTTCGGCCATGCGACCCGCCGGTTCATGTGGCTGACTGCTTACTGGCGCCGTCGATCTGGCGATGATGAGGCATGTTCGCCGGAAAGTGCGGATTAGCGGCGAGTGTCTTGCCCATGTGTGAGGTGATAGCGACGATCTCAAGGACAGACGTCCAGCAGATCGGAGTGTTGGGTGGCGCGCGTCTTTCAGAAGTGCAAGCGGGATGTCCGCGATTGGAACTATCCCTGCATGCGTTCAAGATGCGGTCACGCGTGGACCATGCGGTATCGGGAGCCAGGCGGCAGGCGAGGGCGGCAGCGAGAGAAGTCGTTTCCACGAAGGATCGGCTTGGACGGTGCGGACGCTTTCGCTGCCGTCGTGGAGAAGGATAAGAAGGCCCGTGTCTGCATCGACCCTGCGCGCGGCGCCATGTCCTTGTCGGTCTGGGCTGAGGAGTGGTTGGAGCGACGAGCCATCGGAGAGGCGACTCGCTGCAACTACGAAGGGTTCATCCGCAACCATCTCGTGCCGAGCCTTGGTCGGAAGCCCCTGGCTGGGCTGGCGCGCCGGGACTTTGAGAAGTTCGTCAAGGACATCTACCGAGGCGGTGCAGGGCTGGCTGCATCGACGGTGAACGACCGGATGGTGATGGTAGCCGCCATCATGGAGGCGGCCGTCGTGGACAAGCGCATCACGGAGAACCCGGCCCGGGGCATCCGGATCTCCCGCAGGGACGTGCTGGCGGTGGACGAGGACGAAGTTCCGACGTCAGCCGAGGTGGATTTGATCGCTGCGCACATTGCGCCACGGTTCCGCCTCGCCGTCTATCTTCAGTCCGGGACAGGCCAGCGCCCCAGCGAAGCCCTGGCCTTCTCCACCGAGTGCAGGCGGCCTGGCTACGTCAGGATTCGATGGCAGGTCAGTGCCAAGGCGCACCGTGAGGACTGCCGGGCACCCTTCGTGCCGCTCAAGCATCGGCTGGAGAAGGAGTGCCGAGACGTCCCAACCGCCCTGTTCGTTGAGCAGGAGATCGACGCGCACCTCCTGAAGTGGAAGCCGGTGCCCGTCGTCTTCACTGGGCGGAAGGGGAAACGGATTCGGCTCAAGACCTTCTTTGCTCCACGTCAGCCTGGCGCTGGCATGATGCCGTCCATCGCGTCCTACGGCTACCAGATCAAGAAGGCATGCCTCTCGGCCGGCCTTGTCGATCTGGACGGCAAGGCCAAGTACACGCCTCGTAGCCTGCGGCACTTCTTCGCCTCCACGGCCCTGGCCAACGGTGTGCCGATCCACGAGGTCTCGCGCTGGCTGGGGCACCGCTCGGTCAAGACGACAGTCGACATCTACGGGCATCTGCTGACCAGCGCCTGGGATCGCTGCCGGGATGTTCTGCAGCGCGGCATGCGGTCTGTATCCCCAGGCACGACGTCCCAGCCGGCAGAGGAGGCGAGCTCGAGCGGCAGCGCCCGAGCTGCGTAGATGTACGAGGGGGCGCCTGTCCTGCATGGTGCTGGGGTTGAACGCCCGTGCTGGGATGGTGCTGGGATGACCCCTATAAAACCCGCGTTTCCGCAGGCGGGAGCTCGGTACTACAGATTCCGCTTCAACGTCTGACGTACCGCGACTGACGCACCTCAGTCCAAAGCCTGGGCCGCCTCCCTCCGGAGGCGGCCCGCTTTCGTGTTCCTGCCTTCAGAGGATCACGCGTACGCCCAATTCCTGGAGAAGGTGCGAGCAGACAGCGCAAGGTGCGGTGGTCTTGCCGTGATCGGGGTGTCCATGGCCACGGATCATCTTGGAGACCATGGCCGATCCTTCGAAGTGCCGAGCCGCTTCCCGGAGAGGCGTCGTCCGGCCGTCGTTCCGCGCGGCATCGAGTGCCCACAACTGGTCGGACAGCAGGGTCGATTCCGCGCAACGTCCGGTGAACGTGCTGCGCTGCTCCAAAGGCAGCGAGTCCACGCATGCCCGGATGGACGGGTGAAGGTTGGCGCTGTCCTCCCCGACCAGGCTGGTGTGGCTGACAACCTTTCCACCGATCAGCAACGAAGAGGATACGGCCGGGAATTGCTCAGACAAAGAAATCCTCCGCATCCGGATCGACCACGCCGCTCAAGAATCGGGAGAATGCGTCAAATGCGTTCTCTCCCAGGTAGTACCCTCCGGTGTGGTGGAGGTGGAAGAGGCGCTCTTTTTCGTCCGCCAGGATAATGCCGTACTCGGACGTCTCATACCCGATGGGGAAAAGATTCGCGTTGAGTCCGGATGCCAATTCCTGGATGGCTGCCGCGTCACCGTCGTATCCGATCGTCGGTTTCATGGCCCAGGCCGTGCCCGATATTGTGGGATGGCTGAGCTGCAGCAAGCCGTACGTATGGATGATGCGTGCTGCGGCCGGCGTCGGCGTCAGGGGCACGCCCTGCCTTTCGGCGTCCTCCACTCGCACCTGAATGAGTTCGTCGGCGCGCTCTCCGATGTCCCGACCCGGAAACCAGCCGTTGCTGATCAGCCAGTCGTGTACTTCGGGTGTCGACTGCTCGGAATCCATCAATTCTTCCGTTCCGTGAGCTGGAGCACTACGAGTGTACGTGTATGCCCAGCTTGGGCAGTACGTGCTCACACGTGTTGCAGGGCGCCAGGTAGTCGCCATGCGCTCGTGCGAGTGCGCCGGTGTCCCGGTCGTAGAGGTCGCCGATCTGGCGTGTGTGCATCAAGCCCCCCTCCAGAGCCTTCTTCGCGTCGTCGATCGTGCGAATTGATGTCCCTGCCGGGTCCAGTTGGCGCAGTCGGTCGCTGATCAAGGATATCTCGGCGCACTTCCCGTGTCCGAGCCCCCGCTTGGCTCCCGGCGTAGCGTCAAGTTTCTCTCCGACCTCCTTCAGGATGTCATCGAGAACCTGATGTGTATTCGGCGATTTCTGGCCGTGCATCTTCGTGGTGCTGCTGTGCGCAGTAACTGTGTTGTCATGCAGAAAACTCCCCGCGCATCCTGACGAGAGAGAATTCTGGCCGGGGGGCGCTGCTCCGGGCGTGGCGTTGACGGCGTCATCCGCGAGGGCGGCCGATTCACGCTCCAGAACAGAAAGCTGATCCTCTGGAGAAAGATGTGAGACGTCCAGCGCCGGACGGCGGTGATGGCGCATCTTGTCCGCGCTTTGACCGTGCCAATCGGGTTGAGGCTCCAAAGGCGTGCCCTGAGGACCGCTGCCGGAACCGCCACCGTGATGCGGGCCGCCGGAGCCATTTCCGTCATCACCGTGAGCGACGTCGGTGGGCGCCCCGTCGTCTGCGTGGGTGCCCCCATGTGACTCGTGCACATCGTGGGTGCCAATGTGGGCGCCGTCGTCACCGTGGTGGTGGGATGCCGAGCCGGGCTCGTGGGCGCCGTGCGGAGCGTCACCGTCGGCGCCTCCCGGATGGTTCCGGTGGCCGACGCCTGCGCTGTCGGCGTGGTTGCCGCCTGAACCCTCACCGTGCCCAGTGGAGTGGCTGGTGGCCGGTTCTTGGCCGGTGGACGGCCCGTGGTTGAGGTCGCCCGCGTGGCCGTCAGGGAGGCGATTTCCGGCGTTGCCCTCCTGCAGACGATCCCCGATGCCACCCCCGGGTGCGCCGTCGCCGATACGGCCGGCGTCACCGAGGTGGCTGTCGAGGCTGTTGCCGACGTGGATGGCCTGGCCGGCGTTGTCCCCCACGTGGGCACCCGCACCGACCAGGACCGGCTGCTGGGCGTGGGCCGGAGTCTCCACCCGCGGGGTGTCCGCGCCGGTGGCCGGGTGCACGTCCGGGGAGCCTTCGCGCGGCGCGTTGTCGGCGTGGTCCAGGACGTTGCCGTGCTGGTCGAGGACGTTGCCCTCGCCGTCGAAGTACCGGGCCGGCTCGCCGGGGTTCGTGGGCAGCTTGGTGGCGTTCTCCGGCAGCGCCGGGACGTCGTCGGGCAGCCGTACGTTGCCGTCCGGCAGCTTGGTCGCGCCCTCGGGAATCGCCGCGCCCTTGGGCAGGTGAACGGTGCCGTCGGGCAGCTTCAGCGACCCCTCCGGCAGCTTGATCGCATCCGCCGGCAGAGCCGGCACGTCGACCTTCCCGATCCCCTTGATGCTCTTGGCGATGTCGCCGATCTTGGAGAGGCCGGCGCCCGCGCCCTTGGCGACATACGTCATCGGGTCGATGACCTTGCCCGCCTTACCGGCCACCGACAGCGCCTTGGCGACCGCGCCGGCCTTGCCCGCACCCGCCGCCGCGCCGCCCGCGCCACCGGTGAAGACCGTGGTCAGCACGTTGAAGGTGACCGCACCCGCGGCCCGCCCCGGGTTCTTGCCCCACTCGTCCCAGGCCACCAGCGCCTTGCCGGTCTCCTTCATCGCGGTCCGCGAATCCCGCAGCCAGGAGGGGAGTTTGTCGTCCGGCAGGGCCCAAAACGCGGTGCCCACCCCGGGGATGGTGGAAATCGCCAGGCCGGTGGCCAGTTGTGCGAGGCCCTTCCAGGCCTGGCCCATGGCGTCCCAGCCGCCGAAGCCCACCAGGGTGCCCAGGCCCTTGATGGTGCCCCAGATGCCGTCGACGAT